>CAYXFI010000043.1:0-12471 GCA_964464205.1 uncultured Cytophagia bacterium | reverse complement strand
CGCCGCTGTCGCTGGGCATCGAAACCCTGGGCGGTGTGATGACCGTCCTGATTCCCCGCAACACCACGATCCCGACGAGGAAGAGCGAGATCTTCACCACGGCGCAGGACAATCAGACCACGGTGGAGATCCACGTACTGCAGGGCGAACGCCCAATGGCAGCCGACAACCGTACGCTGGGTCGGTTCATTCTGGATGGCATCCCGCCGGCGCCGCGTGGTGTGCCGCAGATCGAGGTGACGTTTGACATCGACGCCAACGGCATCCTGCACGCGAGCGCCCGCGACAAGGCGACCGGGAAGGAGCAGAGCATCCGGATCGAGGCCTCGAGCGGCCTCACGGAGCAGGAGATCGAGCGGATGGTGAAGGAGGCGCAGGAGCACGCGGCCGAAGACAGGCGCAAGCGCGAACTGGCCGACGCGCGCAACCAGGCGGACCAGCTGGCCTATCAGACGGAGAAGAACCTGAAAGAGATGGGCGACAAGCTGGATGCCGACCTCAAGAGCAAGCTGGAGGCTGCGGTTGGACGCGTGCGCGAGGCCATCAAGGGCGAGGACATCAACGAGATTCGTTCGGCTACGGAAGCCCTGAATCAGCTCTGGAACCAGGCGGCCAGCGTGCTGTACCAGCGCACCACCACGGAAGGAGCTTCGGCGGGCGCGGATGCCGGTACTACCGGCACAACCAGCGCGAGCGGCGGCGAGAACGTCCAGGATGCCGATTTTGAAGTGGTGGACGACGAAGGATCGAAGAAATGAGCCGGTGCGGGGGCCCCTGGCCCCCGCTCCTGTTTCCGGACCTCCGACGGGTCACCCTCGGCAACTGAGGAGCAGATGTGGTGAAATCGCTGTGCGAGGTGATTTGTGATGTCGGCTGAGAACGAGAAAGATCTGTTTGAAGTGCCGGTGGAGTACGAAGGCCAAGGCGGCCAAAGTGTCGAACCGCGCGCCTCCTCGTCCCACGGAGGGGGAGAGGAGAGGGACGAGAAGTACCTCCGGCTCCTGGCGGATTTCGAGAACTATCGGCGGCGGATGCGTCAGCGGGAGGCCGAGGTCTCGAGTGAAGCCGAGGCCCGGCTCATCGCCAGGCTCCTGCCGGTGGTGGACGACCTGGAGAGAATGCTGGAGCACGTGGGACAGGAAGAAGGGGCTGTGGCGGAAGGCGCCCGGCTGATCTACCAGAAATTCCTGGATATTCTCAGGAGCCAGGGGCTGGAATCAGTGGACGGCGTGAACGAGCCCTTTGACCCGGAGGTGCACCACGCTCTCCAGACGGTTGCCGTGGGCGACCCGGAATTGGACGGCCGGGTTCTGAGGGTGACCAAGAAAGGGTACAAGTACAGGGGGCGTTTGCTGCGGCCGGCAGAAGTGGTGGTGGGTCGCTACGGTCCCCGGTCTGATGAGTGACCATTCACGCGGGTTCGTCCCGCGTTCGGAATAGATCATCCCACAGGAGGTGATGAGCATGAATTGGGAAAAACTGACAGTGAAAGCTCAGGAAACGGTGGCCCGGGCGCAACAGCTCGCGCAGAACGGAGGCCAGCAACACATCGAGGACTGGCACTTGCTGCGGGCATTGCTCGACGATCCTGAAGGTGTGCCCGTGGCCATTGTGAAGAGGCTGGGCATTAGTCTCGATTTGCTACTCGCTCGAATTCAGGAGGCTCTGGACAAACTGCCCCGCGTGTCGGGGGTGGTGGGGCAGGTGTACTTGTCCGACGTCGTGAATCGTGTGCTCAATCGGGCTTTCGAAGAGGCCAAGGCCCTGAAAGATGAGTACGTCAGCACAGAGCACCTGCTGATCGCTCTCGCGGAGGAATCGCGCAGCGCGGCCGGCGAGTTGTTGCGGCAGCAGGGGCTGACGAAGGACGCGATCTACAAAGTGCTGCAGCAAATCCGCGGCACGCAACGGGTGACCAGCCAGAATCCCGAGGACACCTACCAGGCGCTGGAGCGCTTTGGGCGCGATCTCACGCAGCTCGCGCGTCTGGGCAAACTCGATCCGGTGATCGGCCGCGATGAAGAGATTCGCCGGGTGATCCAGGTGCTGACCCGGCGGACGAAGAACAACCCCGTTCTCATTGGTGACCCGGGCGTCGGCAAGACGGCCATCGTGGAGGGTCTGGCTCAGCGGATCGTCGCCGGAGACGTACCCGAGAACCTGAAAGACAAGCGCATTGTCCAGCTCGATCTCGGGGCTTTGGTGGCGGGCGCCAAATTCCGCGGTGAGTTCGAGGAACGGCTGAAGGCTGTGCTGCGAGAGGTGACCGAGAGCGACGGCCAGATCATCCTGTTCATCGACGAGCTGCACACGCTCGTGGGCGCCGGTGCGGCCGAAGGTGCGGTCGACGCGAGCAACATGCTTAAGCCAGCCCTGGCGCGCGGCGAACTCCGGTGCATCGGCGCGACCACTGTGGACGAGTACCGCAAGTACATCGAGAAGGACAAGGCGCTGGAACGACGTTTCCAGCCGGTTCTCGTCGAAGAGCCATCGGTGGAAGACACGATCTCCATCCTCCGCGGGCTGAAGGAGAAGTACGAAGTGCACCACGGCGTCCGGATCAAAGACTCGGCCCTCGTGGCGGCGGCCATGCTGTCGCACCGGTACATCTCGGATCGGTTTCTGCCGGACAAGGCGATCGATCTCATCGACGAGGCTGCGGCGCGACTGCGGACGCAGATCGACTCGATGCCGGAGGAACTGGACGAGATCGAACGGCGCATCAAGCAGCTCGAAATCGAGGCCGTGGCCCTGAAGAAAGAGAAGGACGCCGCTTCGAAAGAACGTCTCAAGGCTGTGAATGAGGAGCTGGCTAATCTGCAGGAGCAGCGCGACCGGCTGCGGGCCAAGTGGCTCGCTGAGAAAGAGGCCATCCAGAAGATCCGGGAAATCAAAGCGCAAATCGACCAGCTCAAGATCGAGATGGAGCAGGCGGAGCGAGCCGGCGACCTGAACAAAGTCGCCGAACTGCGCTACGGCAAGCTTCCGGAGCTGGAGCGGCAGCTGGAGAAAGAAAACAAACGTCTGGCTGAGCTGCAGAAAGAGGGGGCACTGTTGAAGGAAGAGGTGGACGAAGAAGATGTGGCTGAGATCGTGTCGCGCTGGACCGGCATCCCGGTGTCGAGGATGCTGGAGAGCGAGCGAGAGAAGCTGCTCAAAATGGAAGAGCGACTCTCGCAGCGGGTCGTCGGGCAGGAAGAAGCGATCCGCGCTGTGTCGGACGCGATCCGCAGGGCGCGGGCCGGGCTGAGCGACCGGAATCGGCCCATTGGGTCCTTCATCTTCCTGGGGCCGACCGGCGTGGGGAAGACCGAGCTGGCCAAAGCGCTGGCGGAATTCCTGTTCGACGACGAGGAGGCGATGGTCCGCCTCGACATGTCGGAGTACAGGGAGCAGCACTCGGTGGCGCGGCTCATCGGGGCCCCACCGGGCTACGTGGGCTACGAAGAGGGTGGCCAGCTCACAGAAGCCGGGAGGCGTCGGCCGTACTCGGTGGTCCTGTTGGACGAGATCGAGAAGGCGCATCCGCAGGTGTTCAACATCCTCCTGCAAGTGCTGGACGATGGCCGGTTGACGGACAACAAGGGCCACACGGTGGACTTCCGCAACACGATCATCATCATGACGTCCAATTTGGGCGCCCCGATGATCATGGAGAGGTCTGCGCTGATGCGCGAAGACAACCGCGACCAGATCTACTCGGAGATCCAGCGTGAAGCCATCGAGATGCTTCGTCGCACGCTGCGACCCGAGTTTCTGAACCGGATCGATGAGATCATCGTGTTCCGCGCGCTGACGCGCGAGGATATCGAGCGGATCGTTGACCTGCAGTTCGACCGCGTGCGCGGCAGCCTGCGGGAGCAGGGCATCGAAGCCGAGCTGACCGCGGCGGCGCGCAAGTACTTGGCCGATGCTGGCTACGATCCGGCATTCGGGGCTCGGCCGCTTCGACGGGTCCTGCAGCGTGAGGTGGTGAACGAGCTCGCCAAACGGATCCTCGCGGGCGAGTTCAAGCGAGGTGACCGGGTGGTGATCGACTACGTGGACGGGAAGCTCGTCTTCACCGCCACTGAAGCTGCGGCGGCCGAGGCGGCCTGATGCCGGCGCGAGGCCAAACGGGCGCACGGGGGCGCTTGCGGAAGGTGGGCGCCCCCCGCGAAACCACAGCCGGCTCACTCAACCCTGAGCAACAGCAAACAAGCGGAGAGGAGGTGAGAGCTGTGCGCAGAGCGTGGTTGGCGGTAGCGCTTCTCGCTTGGTTTGGCCTGCTGGCGGTTGGGATCCAGGGTTGCTCGACCAAACTGCCCATGGCGCTCGGCAGAAACTACGAGATCTACGCCGTCGCCGACGACGCCGAGTGGGACTCCCTGGGTACCCTGATCAAAGAGATACTCGAAAAGACCACGATCACTCCGCAGGTGGAGAAGATCTTCGAGGTGATCCGCGTCAAGCCCTCTGACTTCCGCGGCTACCTCAACCGAAAGAATCTGCTCATCGTGGCAGCTCTGGAGCCCCACTCGTCAATCGACGACCTGCTGGAGGACGCGCTCGAACCCGACGTGTTGGAAAAAATCCGCAACGGTACCGAGTACCTGTTCGTCGGGCGAGACCAGTGGGCCGTCGGTCAATTCGTGATGGTACTCGCCTCGAAAGACATTCCCACCCTGCGTCAGAACATCGAAGTTTTCCCGGACTTCATTTTCGACCTGTTCGAGCGGGAACGCGACCGGCGCTACCGACAAGAGCTTTTCTGGCGGACCGAGGGCCGCATCGAACGGGAGCTGCGGGAGAGAGTGGGGTGGACGCTTAAGGTCCCACCTCGTTTCGAAACCGTCATGATCGATCCCGACACAAATCGGCTCGTGTGGCTGCGACGGACCTATCCGGATCTCAATGTGTTCGTCCACTGGGAGGACATGGCGGACCCGGCGATGCTCACGTCCAAATGGGTTGAGAGCAAGATTCGCTGGGTTGGCCGATCGTACTACGACGGCGCCACACCCGTCGCGGGACAGGTGGTGTGGCGCAGAGAGTTCTTCTTGGGGCGGCCCGCGGTTCGGGCGTATGGCCTCTGGGAAATCGCCGAGAAGGGAATGGGAGGACCTTTCTCAGCGATCGCCTTCTACGACCCCGAAGGCCGACGTGCCTACCTGATCCACCTCGTGGTGTACGCACCGACTCACCGCAAGGAGCCGCTGCTGCGCCGGTTGGAGCTCGTGGCGGAGACTTTCAGCCTCCACCGGTGATCGAACGGCCCGAGCCGGTGGACGAGCGCGAGGGCCGCGGCACGCGCTGATGGTCGGGCAGAAGCGGCCCGCCAGCTCGGTACGCGGAAGTGGCCAGCACGGTGCCGTGGCCCCTAATCTCGCGGGAGACGGCTGGGCTCGGACACCGCTCCGAGGCAAACCGGCGATGAAAGGAGGTGACCCACCCGTGATTCGACACGAAGATATCCAGCGCGTGCTGAATATTCCGCCGTCGGAGCATCCGATTCTGAGCCTGTACCTGAACGCCAATCTGGGCGAACGGAATTTGGACGAGCAGCGGATCGCCGTGAAGACGATGGTCCGTGAACGCAAGCTGGAGATCGAGAATCGTCAGGACCTGGACGACGGGTGGAAGGAACGGGCCATCGGGGATTTAGAGCTTCTGCAGGCACTCGTGATCCCCGAAGTGGACGCACCGCACGAGTTTCGAGGGCTCGCGGTGTTCGTGAGTTCCGGAGAGGGTCTCCAAAAGATCTTCCGCTTGCCGCAGCCCGTACGCGACGCCCTGATTGTGGATCACACCCCGTACGTTCGTCCTTTGAGCACGATTCTGGACGAGTACCACCGAATCTGCACGCTGCTGATCGACCGCGAGCGTGCCGAGCTGTACGAGGTCTACATGGGTGAGATCCTGCACCACGAGAAGATCTTCGACGAAGTTCCCGGTAAGGTACGGGTGGCCGGTTGGTACGGACTAGAGGAACGGCGGATCGAGCGGCATGTGGAGGACCATGTCCGGCGGCACTATCGGCGGGTGGCCGAGATGCTGTTCCGCGTGTTCCAGCGGATGGGGTTCGACTGGCTAGTCCTCGCCGGGCATCACGAGGTTGTGGTGGAGTTCAAGCCGTATCTGCACCCCTATCTGCTGGAGCGGGTGATCGGGGAGTTCCACGCTGAGCCCGCGGAGACACCCATCGCCACGGTTCTGGAGAAGACCAGGGCGATCGAGGAAGCGACCGAGCGGAGGGAGGAACAGGAGCTGGTTCGGGAATTGCTCGAAAAAGCCGGTTCGGGCGGGCTTGGCGTTCTGGGATTGCAGGAGACGCTGGCGGCCGTGTACCGAGCGCAGGTGCACACGCTCGTGATTCAAGAAGGGTTCACCGCTCCGGGCGTGCTGTGCCCGCAGTGTGGTTTTCTCGGCGTCAACGAGGAGACCTGTCCGGTGTGCGGCAAGCCCACAGTCCAGGTGCCCGACGTGGTGGACGAAGCCGTGGAGGCCACGATCCACTACGGTGGCAGGGTGGAGCACGTGTTTGCGGAGTCGGAGCTCGCCGAGCAGGGCGGCATCGGTGCGATCCTCCGCTTCCGCATGCCGGAACGCAGTACCGAAGCCGCTTGAAGCTGCAACGCCTGCTGTGATACCACGCTGCAAATGTGGCTCCTGCGCGCCGTGCGGTGCGTGGGGGCTATTTCTTTTTCAACACGCCTCGCCACCCCCCGTTCTGCCGTAGCCGAGGATGTGCAAGCCGGCTGACGTCGGTTGCCGGTTCGATGAAGTAGAACGCCTCAGGGTCGTCTTCTTTGACCGACGGGATGATCCAGCGAAGGTCGCGCCGGCGACAGGCGATGCACAGCTCGGTTACAGGTCCTTTCAGCCCGGCCCCGGCGAAGGTGGTAACAGCCTGACCCCACTGACGCAGATGTTGTGCGATCGCCTCCCCTTTCTGCCGTGAAAACACCCGGAGCACCACGGGCCCGATGTCCAGCCTGCGTTCGAGGGCTATTCCCACCGCATTCCCGGAGGCGAAACCCAGGGCGTAGAAGAAAGCCAGTACGGGGGAATGCGCGATGTTTCTCACCACGGTCGACACGACCGTGATCCAGATCAGCACCTCGAAGAAGCCGAAGACGAAGGCGACCTTGCCTTTCTCGCGAACAATGGCCATGGTCCGGAGCGTTCCGAGGGAAACATCACAGATGCGGGCGAGGGAGATGAGCAAGCCCGTGACGAGTACATTCGCGCTCATCGTAGTGCCTCCGCCGTTGCTTTCCACGGCTCCGCGATTTTCCGTCGCGTCCGGCTGTGCCTGTTGCCCCCATCGGTGGGGCCGCTCAGCCCCGCCCCCGCGCGTCGTGGTAGCCGCGCCACAGACGCTCGGCTGCCTTTCCCGTGATCACCACGACCTCCACGGAGGCCCGGAGCTTGTTGGTGCCGGGGCGTGGGTCCGGTGGATACGTCCAGCCGAGTGCGAGATCGTACCTGCGCTTGTTGGCGCGTCCGGCCTGCCGGTGAATTGCCACGTATGGCTCGCCGCCGGGAGGACCGTGCAACAAGAAGATGCAGAGCACTTGGCTTACCGGCTGGAATGCGAGCAGGGTGTCCGCGTGCAGGGCGGTTGAGGAATCGGGGGCCAGACGAAACGGTTTGGTTTTCCCCTTTTTCCCAGCCGCGAAGTAGGGCGGTTCGCCCGTGCTGAAGTCGAAGAACCCTCTGCTCGATCGAGAGACAACAAGCGGCATCCAGCGGGCAGGCCTCTCGGAACCATCGGTGTTCAGTTCGAACTGTAAGAGCCAGTGACGATCACGGCCGTTTTGGGGCTTCACGAGTAGTTTGCCTTTTGCGGTCCAAGATCCGCTCCGCGCTGAGGCGTGCCATTCGTCAGCCTTGGCCCGGACCCACGGCGTCCGGATGGTGTCCCGTTCCGCACCCACTGCCTCCAGGTGAGGCCAAGCGAGACTGACGCCGTGACCGAATTCCAGGCTCGGGTAGCGGTTGCCCGTGCCACAACCCCAGTGGATCGTGAGCATTAGTCCGATGCCAGTTGCCGCACGGATGAAAAACCGCATGATGCCCTCCGATTCTGCCTAACGGTGTAGGCCAGAACACAGTTGCGCCGCAGAAGAGACGTGCCGTTTGCCGTCACCTCAGATGCGCCGCTCCCACGGCCTCAGCGCTCGCGGCCTCGCGCCACTTTGCGTGCCGCACGGTCTTTTCCGTGGCCGTGTTACCAACTCCGAACTGACACGTGCGAGCCGGTTGGGGGCGCGAATAGCACCCTGCCATCCTCCGCGGCGCCAAGGTAGTTCCGTGACCACCGGCCGGGGCTGGGTTCAAGCGCTTCGTGGACGAGCGGCCTGGATTGCTTCGGTTCAAAAGTACACAAATCCCTGCTGGCGAACAAATGCTGCGAGTTCGGCTGCCCGCGATTTCTTGGCCTGCGTTGGTGGGAAGGACGGGGCTTGGGCTTGGCAAATCGACGAGTTGACAGCACCAGACCCGGAAATCGCTTGAATTCCAACCGATGCCTGATTATTTTCCTGGCAACTTTTGGGTGCGAGGGCGACATCGTCGACAGTCTCCTCGGTAGTTCCCTTTGACCTATGTGACACGGAGGCATGCGATGGTTCTGCATCTATCCTGGGTGGACGGCCTCATTGTGGCCCTCTACTTTGTGTTCGTTATCGGGATTGGCGCCTACCTGAAAAGGTTCGCCGGGACGGGGGAGGACTTCTTCCTGGCCGGGCGGCGCAACAACTCGTGGGTGGCCGGTCTCGCTTTCCTGAGCGCAAACATGGGTGCTCTCGAGCTCCTGGGCATGACCGGCAACACCTTCGAGTACGGGATGTTCGTGGCCCATTTCTACTGGATTGGGGCGATCCCGGCGATGCTGTTCCTGGCCGTTTACATGATGCCTTTCTACTACAGCAGCAGGATCCATTCCGTACCGGGTTATCTGCGGCTGCGCTTCGATGAAAAGACCCGCGTGCTCAACGCGATCGCCTTCGCCATCATGACCCTGTTGGTGTCGGGAATCAACTTGTACGCGATGGCGCTGGTGTTGCGGACGTTCCTGGGCTGGAACTGGGATGCTTGCATGTGGGCTTCGGCGCTCACCGTCGCCACCTACGTGGCGCTGGGTGGCCTGATGTCGGCAATTTTCACGGAAATCGTGCAGTTCTTCTTGATCTGGTTTGGTCTCATCCTCGCGTCCATCCTGGGTTTGATCGATATCGGCGGTTTTGACCAGGTCTTCGCGCGGCTGCCGGAAGCCATGTCTCACCTGTGGGCCACCTCGGCGGATCCCGCCGCCAACGGCATGCACGTGACGTGGGCGGGCATCGTGCTGGGACTTGGTTTCGTCCTGTCGTTCGGGTACTGGACCACGGACTTCCTGGTCGTGCAGCGCGCGTTTTCGGCGAACAGTCTCCGCTCGGCCCGGATGACCCCGATCATCGCTTCGTTCTTCAAAATGGCCCTGCCGTTCATCGTCGTGATCGGGGGGCTGATCGCCTGGGTATTGGCGCACGATCCGGGCTCGGGCTTTCGCTTGCTCGAAGAAGGCGGCCAGGTGCGCTACGATTCCGCCCTGCCGATGTTGATCGCCCGCTACTACCCGCAGGGTCTGGTGGGCCTCGGCGTCACGGCTCTGCTGGCCGGCTTCATGGCTGGGCAAGCCGGCAACATCAGCGCTTTCAACACGGTCTGGACCTACGACATCTACAAATCGGTCATCAAGCGCGACGCTTCCGACAGTCATTACGTGTGGATGGGTCGCGTGGCGACTGTGGGTGGCATCCTCGTGAGCGTGGTGACGGCGTACTGGGCCAAGTCCTTTCCGAGCATCATGGACTACATGCAGGCCATCTTCTCGTGGGTGAATGCACCGCTTTTCGCCACGATGCTCTTGGGGATGTTCGTCGTGTGGATTACCCCGGCAGGTGCATTCTGGGGACTGTTGGCCGGAATGGTCTCGTCCTTCAGCCTGTTCATCGCCGTGAAATTCGGGTGGATCGCTCAGAATGCGATCACTCTCTCCGGCGTGGCCAGCCCGATGGCGGCCAACTTCTGGCGCGCCTGGTGGGCCTGGCTCATCTGTTTTGTGGTCACGATCGTCGTGAGTCTGTTCACGGAGAAGAGACCGCGCGAGGAGCTCGTCGGTTTGGTGAAAGGACTCACGCCCCTCGAGAAAGACGAGGGAGCGAAGTTCTACCAGCGCCCTGAAATCATGGCCCTGGTTTCACTGGCGATCATGATCCTGCTGAACATCCTATTCTGGTAGACGAAACCAAGCGTAGGAGCGAGGACCATGGCCGAGCAGAAAATGCTCTCCATCTGGTTTTTTGTGGGTTTGATGCTGACGGTGATCGGTATCATTGTTACTGCCATGGGGGTGTACTACCTGGTGGGGCCGGAGCCTCCCACGGTCCTCGGGCATCTCAATCCCGACCTGTGGTGGGGCGGTGTGATGGTCGTTTCGGGGCTAGCCTTTCTGATCCCTTCCTGGCTGCACTACAAGCGCGAGGGCTGAAACGCGCTGAAAAGGGACACTGGTGAGCTGAGATGGTAAGGCCCCTCCCGCTGTCCACCTGGATGAGCGAGAGGGGCCTTTTGTGTCCGAACGAGGCTCGGGCGATTCAGTCCCGGATATGCAGCCATCCCCGGTACACGGTCTCTTGCAGGGCAGTGGGTTCATCCACGCGCTGCAGCGTGAGGCTGCGGCGCGGGTTTTCCCCCAGCGCCACCTGGATCGTCCGGATCAGCCCATCGCGCGAAACCAAAATGTGCACGGTGTCTCCGGGGCTCCAGCGTTCGAGAACGCGGCGGAAATTCGTGGCGTCCACCCGGTATCCATTCACGGCCAGGATCTCGTCCCGTGCGTACAGACCCGAACGCCAGGCCGGTGAATTGCGGAGAACCTCGGCCACGATGACCCGGGGCCCCTCGGGGCGTACGGTTGCTCCCAGGTACCCCTGTGCCTGGGCCTGTTCCCCGTCTCGCGACTCCTCGCGGATTTCCAGCCCCGCGTGTCCGAGCGCCCGTGCGAAGTCCATGTCCTCCGTGGTCGTTACGTAGCGAAAGAGCGGGTGCAGGTCGGCGTTCGCGATCTGGCTGCAAGTAGCCACGAAATCCTCGAATGTCACCCACCGGTTCTTTTTCGCGAAGCGCTCGTACAAGGCCCGCATGACGTCGTCCAGCGATTTCTGCCCGCCCGTTCGGTGCCGGATCTCCAGATCGAGGACGGTGGCGAAGAGAGCCCCGTCGCCGTAGTAGGAGCGCCCCGAGTTCACGAAGTTCTCGTCCCGGCGGTAGTACTTGATCCAGGCGTCGAAACTGGCCATCTCCAGGCTCTGCACTTTGCGACCCGGATGCACTTCGTAACGGGCGATTTCGTCCGCCAGGCGCTTCAGATACGCCTCCGGGGTAGTGAGACCGACGCGGAGCTTGATCTGTCCCGCGTAGTAGGTCGTGAAGCCCTCGGCGAGCCACAACAGGGTGGTGTAGTTCTCCCGGTCGTAGTCGAAGGGTCCCAGGGGGGCTGGGCGGATGGACTTGACGTTCCACGCGTGGAAGAATTCATGAGCCACCAGCGAGAGGAAGCCGGACATCCCGCCCTTTGGGTCGAGGGCGAAGCGTTCCAATTGCAGCGCACAGGAGTTGCGGTGTTCCAGTCCTCCGCCGCCCCTCCCGCTGAGGAGGACGAGAAAGACGTAGCGGCGGTAGGGGAAGAACCCGAATATGGCCAGAGCTTCCCGAACGATTGGCGGCACCTTGTGCAGCAGCGAATCGGCTGAGAAGGGGCCTTTGCCGCTGATCGCGATCTCATGTGGGACGTCGCTGACCTCGAAGAATAGCCGGTGGTGTCGTCCGATTAGGATCGGGCAGTCGACCAGCTCGTCGTAGTCGTGAGCGAGGCGTGTCCAGGGATCGCCCGAGAGGGAGTCGAGGCCCGTGGAGATGGCGGTCCACCCGTCTGCTGGCTCGATGTGCACAACGTACGGCCGGCGCAGGCAACCTTCGGCAAACATCACCACGCTACTCGGGTTGATGAACGCTCGCTCATCGTCCACGTAGCTGGTGCGAACGTTGAGCTCGAATGCGTACACCCGGTAGCGCACCTGAATGGCCCCGCGCTCTCGGGGGTAGACCCGCCAGGTGTTCTTCGTCACCTTTTTCCAGGGCAGGGTGTTCCCGCTGGCGTCCTCCGCGTAGAAAGCCTCCACGTGCCGCTCGAACTCGCGGATCAGGTAGGAGCCGGGGATCCACACGGGCATTTTGAAGTCGATGGAGTCGGCTGCATCGGGAGCGCGGAGGGTGACGTCGATGTAGTGGGTATTGGGGTCGGGTACTTGGATGCAGCACTCGACGTGGGGCTGAGGGACGGTCGCCGCTGGAACCGTTCGGACCGGCGCGACGAGCAACATTACAGTCAAAACGAGGTGTCTGTTTTGAAGCATGGCTGTTCTCCGGAGCAATGCTTTTCCG
>CAYXFI010000042.1:0-16438 GCA_964464205.1 uncultured Cytophagia bacterium | reverse complement strand
CGGGGCTGAGGCCCGAGGACTACGCCCGACACTTCGACACCGTCTCCGTGTGCCTCTCCAAAGGGCTTGGGGCCCCCGTGGGATCCGTCGTTGCTGCCACAGCGGAACGCATCCGGGCCATCCATCGCTACCGCAAGGTCCTCGGCGGGGGCATGCGCCAGGTGGGCATTCTGGCCGCAGCAGGCATCTACGCTCTGCAGCATCACCGCGAGAGGCTAGTGGAAGACCCCCGACGGGCTCGCCGGCTCGCCGAGGCCATCGCCGAGCTGCCCGGACTTTCGGTGGATCTGGAGGCCGTGCAAACCGACATCGTGATGGTCGACGTCACCGATCCCGGTCGCGACACGACGTGGTGGGTGCAAGCCCCGAAGCAGGAGAACGTACCAACTCTCTCCGTGGCCCCGCGGCGGCTCCGGCATGTCACGCACCTGGACGTAGACGACTCCGGCATCGAACATGCCATCCAAAGCTTCCAACGCCTGGCTGCGTAGCTGTCAGGATGAGGACGGCCAAACCAAGCTCCCCAATCCACTCTCTACAACAGACCTAAAGAGTTCGGAACAACGGGCCGAAAAGAAAGGCTGGAGCGGAGTGGGCGGATGTCCACTCCGCGCGCGGGTCCCGGTGCGTCGCAATCTGATGACGAAAACCGCAAATTTCCCCTTGACAAGCGGAGGCTCGGAGTTTATATTATGCGGCGATTGTGAGCGGTTGCGGTGTGCATCATCATTGGAATGATTGGGCCCGCGCTCAATCATTTTTCTTTGTCCACCGGGTCAGGCGGTCGGATTGCAAGAGCAGGAAAACCAAAGCGAGGAGGTGAGTTTCCAAAGTGATCCAGGTGATCGTAGGTGAAAACGAGAGCCTTGACAGTGCCCTGAATCGGTTCCGCAGGAAGTGCGAGCAGGCCAAGCTACTGCAGGACATCAAGCGCACGTCCCACTACATCAAGCCATCCGAGCAGCGACGCATAGAAGCGCGAAAGGCTCTGCGGCGCCTACGCAGGAAGATGCAGAAGATGAATCAGCTCTCCTCGTGAGGTCGTGAGGCGGGCGTCAGTGCTGCCTCCCCTTTCGCGAGCTCGCCTCCGTGGAAGGGGCAAGTGAACCTTTCCTGCCGGTCAAAAGAAATCCCCAAAGTGCAGGTTTCAGTTTGTGCCGCGTCAAACAGAGGGGAACTTCTGTGTCTGAGGTGCGTACTGTGCATCGTGGATGAAGTGGGATGTGAGGAAACGAACGGGACCAAGCGAGGTGTAGGCGTTCAGAGCTATGGCGAAAAGAAGGAGACCAACCGAAAATCGCACGCGGCAGTCGATCGAGAAGTACCTGGAAGAGATCGGCAACTACTCGCCGCTTTCGCCCGAAGAGGAGATCGAGCTTGCCCGGCGCATCCGCAAGGGCGATGAGGAGGCGCTGGAGAAGCTCGTAAAGGCCAATCTGCGCTTCGTGATCAGCGTGGCCAAAGAGTATCAGGGTCAGGGATTGCCGCTGCAGGATCTGATCAGCGAGGGCAATCTGGGGCTCATCAAGGCGGCTCAGCGCTTCGATGAAACCCGTGGGTTCAAGTTCATCTCGTACGCTGTGTGGTGGATTCGCCAGTCCATCCTCCAGGCCCTTGCGGAGCAGTCGCGAGTGGTACGCCTGCCGCTGAACCGAGTGGGCGCCATCAACAAAGTGGGGCGGGCCCTGGAGCAACTCGAGAAAGAGTTCGGTCGCGAGCCTAGCATGGAAGAGCTCGCGGACAAGATGGAGATGACCGCCTACGAGGTTGCGGACGTCCTCAAGACGTCGGCCCGGCATCTCTCACTCGACGAGCCCTTTGACGAAGAAGACGGCAACAGCCTGCTGGACGTGATCGAGAGTGACCGGTACGACCCGCCCGACGCCGGCTTGATGCGGGAGTCGTTGCGGCAGGAGATCGAGAAAGTGCTGAAGACGCTCAAGCCGCGCGAGGCAGAAATCATCAAGCTGTACTTCGGCTTGGAGGGCGATCGTCCGCTGACTCTGGAGGAAATCGGCGAGTACTTCCAGCTCACACGCGAACGCGTCCGGCAGATCAAAGAGAAAGCCCTCCGACGCCTGCGTCACCGCTCGCGACTTGAGCCACTGCGCAAGTATCTGGGCTGATTTCAGGACGTACGCTCACTCCCCGCTGCGTGCTTGCAGCGGGGTTTTTTGTTGCCCGCACATGCAGGTGCACCGGCTCGTCGACGGACGAATCAGATCTTGGGCCGATGAGGTGAGCGAATGCGCGAAAGGGGCGTGGTGATTTCGACCAGGGGCCTGACCGCCCAGGTCCGCTTCGAAAAGGGCAGCCATTGTGAGGGTTGCAACGCCTGCCAGGCATTCGGCGACGGCTCTGCCGTGCTGGAGGTTCGCAATGAGGTTCACGCCGTCCCCGGCGACGTGGTGGAAGTAGAGATTCCGCCGCGCGAAGTCCTCACGTCCTCGTTCGTCGTGTTCATCGTGCCTGCTCTTTGCCTGATCGTGGGCTACCTCGTTGCCAGCCGCGCGCTCGGGGCCGGCGAAGGAGCCTCAGTGCTGGCTGCGTTTGCGGGCCTCCTCATCGGCTTCGCTGGCGTGCGGTTGTACGACAGGATCCTGGCCAATCGGAACAATTGCACGGCAAGCATTGTTCAGAAGGTAGCGTTTTCGGAGCTCTCCGGAAACCTGTCCGAAGAGAGCTCGCACCGGTGATGCCGAAACAGCCGCCCCAACCTTCGGGGGTCTGCCTGACGCTCGTCGCGTTCGTCCTGCGGTCGCTCATGAATCCGTAGCCCGACTCCGGAGGTCCTGGTTTGTCGTTCCTGCGCCGCGCACTCTTCGGTCTGCTGCTCATCCTGGTCCTCCCAATCCCCTCACGCACCGAGGTCCGGCTCCTTTCGAGCACCGAGCGCACCATCCTGGTCGAGGTCCGCTTCAGTAACTGGCACGCCGACTCAATCCGGGTCGGCTCCCGTGCCCTACACGCCTTCGCGTGCGACGACTGCGACCTCGTTGGATCAGCAGGTCAACCCCTGCTCCCCGTCCGGACCATTCTCCTCGCGATCCCGCCGGGGAGCCGACCGCAGGTGCGTACGCTGCGGGTTGAGATGGAGCGGGAGCTGCGCGGGATGACCCTCGCGCCCCAGCCTCGTTTGCGGCGCCTTCCCAAGGGGGACCTCCTTGAGGCCAGATACTCGACGGATGACGCCGTCTACCGCAGCCAGAGCTGGTACCCGAACAACTGGATTGTCGACGAGGAAGTTGGACGAGTGCGCCAGCAGACCGTGCTGCGCCTGCGCGTGGCTGGTCTACGCTACCGTCCCGCCGAAGGGCGGGTACAGCTCCTGCGCAGCCTCCAACTGCAGGTATCCTTCGAACCGGGGTCCGCAGCCACAGCAACGCGCGGAGCGACCCAGCGCCCCGATCCGGTCGTCCAGAGTCTCGTCCTCAATCCCTCCCAGGCGGTCCAGTGGCAGCTGCCAACCCCCCAGCCCAGATTGCAGAGACCCTCCGTGCGGGTTGGCGCCGCCGGTCCGTGGTACAAGCTGATCGTACGGAAGGAAGGGATCTACAAGCTCGATGGCAAAACCCTGCAGGGAGCGGGGATCGACCTGACCGACATCGACGTGCGTACTCTGCGGATCTACAACAACGGCGGGCGAGAATTGCCCCGCTCGCTCCTCGCCCCTCGCCCGGATAGCCTGATCGAAAACGCCATCCAGGTGGTGGACGGCGGCGACGGGCGGTTCGATCCGGACGACTACATTCTCTTCTACGGACGGAGCGTGAACGGGTGGGAATACGACACCACCACCGGAGAATGGCGCCACTACATCAACCACTACACCTACGACAACGTGTACTGGCTCACCTGGGGCGGAGAACGGCCGGGCAAGAGGATGCAGCTTACCCCGTCGCAGCCCCTGCCCAATGGCGTTACCCCGGAGGAGACTTACCGCGAGCGCGTGTACCTGGAGGAGGAGATCGTCAATCCTCTGCATTCCGGGATCGAATGGCTCGGAAGGGACTTCGTCCAGACCCCGCCCACCGGGCGCATGCGCGATTTCTCCCTCGACCTCAGCGGCGCCGTTCCGGAAGACACGGCCGTCGTCCGCATCCAGGTAGCGGCGTACATCACGGCCCGCCACACGTTCACAGCCGCGCTCAACGGCCATCCGCTGGGGCAGGTGTCCTTCCGTGCCTCTAGCGGCGAGTTCAGTCTGGGCGTGGAACGCGCGCTCATCCAGGCGGCACTACCCGGTGTCGTGCGCGACGGTACCAACACGCTCACCATCACCTACAGTTCCGACTCCGACGTGGGTAGCGGCTACCTGGACTGGTACGAGCTCGAGTACACGAGGAGACTGGAAGCCCGCGACGGCGAACTACGTTTCACCCTGCTCCCGGCCGGCGGCCTGGTGGCTGCGAGAGTGCGTGGGTTTTCGTCGCAGCAGGCACGACTGTTCGACGTGTCTCAATTCTGGGATGTTCGGGAAGTCACGAATCTGAACTGGAAAGGAGACGGCTTTACTTTCGTGGACACCGCCGCTTCTCCCGTAGAAGGGAAGACCTACCTGGCCGTCTTACCGGAGCGGTTTCTGAGCGTGGAACGGATCGAGAAAGACAAACCGAGTAACCTGCGCTCCCCACGACAGCGCGTCGATCTCATCATCATCACCCACGAGGACTTCGAGAATCAGGCGATGCAACTTCGCAGCCTCCACGAGAATTGGTTGGAAGAGAGGCTCGAAACCGAGGTCGTCCTGATCGGTGACATCTTCGACGAGTTCGCCGCCGGCCTGCTCGATCCTACCGCCATCCGGGACTTTCTCCGCTACGCCTACGAGAATTGGGGCCAACCCCGCTTCGTACTTCTCTTCGGCGACGGGGACTACGATTACAAAAACCTGGAAGCGACCGATCAGAACTGGATACCGCCTTACGAGACTACGGAGAAAGACGAGGAATACAACCGGACCACCGACGATTGGTTTGTCTACGTGGCTGGCGACGACCAGATGATGGACATGGCCATCGGCCGCATCCCCGTGCGCACTCCCGAAGAAGCGCAGAACGTGGTGGACAAGCTCATCAAATACGCCACGGAGCCTTCCTTCGGTGTCTGGAAAAACACTCTCACGATGGTGGCGGACGACGAGCTCGTAGCCCGCGGCGAGGGGAACGAGACGATCCACACCACTGACGGAGAGAACATCGCCGAGCGGTATTTCCCGGCCAACTTCCACGTCGAGAAGATCTACCTGACCGAGTACCCGGCGGTGAGGACGGCTGCCTACTCCGGCATCGCCAAACCCAAAGCTACCGAAGCGCTTCTTGACCGGATCAACCGGGGCACGCTGATCCTGAATTTCATCGGGCACGGCGCGCCGCGCCTCTGGACGCACGAGCGCCTGCTGCTGGCCTCGCGGGACCTGGAGCGAATTCAGAACGACGGCCGATTGGCACTGTGGATCGCCGCCACCTGCGACTTCGGCCGCTTCGACCACCCGAAGGAACAGAGCCTGTCGGAGGACCTGCTGGCGGCCAAGGACCGGGGCGCTTTCGCGGTGGTTTCTTCGACACGATTGGCCTACGCGTCGCTGAATGCCAATTTCAACCGCAGGTTCCTGAAACGCCTGTTCGAACCCCACGAGCAGACCGGCAAACTCCGCCCCCCGGGTGAGGCCATCATGCTCGCCAAGCTCGCCGGCGGCAACTCGGTGAACGACGAAAAATACAACCTCCTGGGCGATCCGGCCCTCCGTCCCTCGGCGCCGAGCCTGGCTGTGGAGATTGAGCAGATCGAACCGGACAGCATCCGGGCCCTGAGCCTGATGACCGTCCGCGGCACCGTAAGGACCCGTGACGGCCAGTTAGTGGACCGCCCCGACGGCCGCGTGCTGCTGACCGTCTACGATTCGAAAAAGCTCCGGAAATACCGAACGGCCGCGGGATCGGTGATCGAGTACTACTTACCGGGCAACCCCATCTACCGAGGCGTCGTGCGGATCCACGGCGGCCAGTTCGAGGCGAAGTTCATCGTGCCCAAAGACATCACTTACGGCGGCACCCTGGGACGCATCGAAGCCTACTACTGGGATGCCACCCGCGACGGCAACGGCAACTACGACGGCATCCCAGTAGGGGGCACGAGCACCACACTGGCCGATCGGGAAGGACCGACGATCCGCATTCTGCGCGGAGAGCAAGAGCTCCTTCCCGGAGACCCGGTGGCCGTGGGGGAAGTCCTGCGCGTGGAGATCGCCGACTCGCTGAGCGGGATCAACCTGACAGGCGACATCGGCCACAAGATCACGGTGATGTTCGACAACGACCCGGCGACTCTCCAGGATCTGACGGAGCTCTTCCAGTACTTCGAAGGTAGCTACATGGCCGGCACGCTGGATTACCCGGTTCCCCAACTGGAACCGGGCGAACATCAACTCAGCCTGAAAGCGTGGGACAACTCCAACAACTCCACTACACTGCAGACGTCGATTCTGGTCGTCCGCCAGCGGAAGCTGGCGCTCCACAGCGTCCTCAATTACCCCAATCCGTTCCGTCAGCGTACCGACTTCACCTTCTACCTCACCGGCGACGCATGGGTCAGGGTCCGGGTGTTCACGGTGGCCGGTCGCCTGATCTACGAAAGCCCCCCGCAGTTCCTGCCGAGCGGCTTCAACTGGATCACCTGGGATGGCCGCGACGCCGACGGCGATCCGGTAGCCAACGGCCTGTATCTCTACCAGGTGAGCGCCACCAACCAGAAAGGGGAGCGGGCGGAGGCCCTCGGCAAATTGGTGATCGCCCGCTAGCCCGTTCGTCCCGTGGGACGTGGAAAGCGGACGCGCACTGCTCGTGCGCTCCGGCCACGACGGACCAATCAGCGCTTTGTGGCCCGAGAACGTCCGGTTCCCAGCGGGTCACGAGGCAACTCTCCTCTCCCGAGCAAGCAGGGCACACCGTGTGTCCATCGCCGCGCCCCGGGAGACGTCGTGGCCCCGGTCTGGTGATGGCGGCGCACGCGGACTCACCTTCGTGCAGATGCGGCGATTGACCGGGAAAGAGGCAAGCGCGGCACGTGGCCCGTGGCGTCCGCGGAAACCCCGTTGCCCATTTCAGGCTCGGGCGTGGGGAGTGACCCCCGAGGTCCAGGTCCACTGCCTCCGTCGCGGCGCCGATGGGTCGCGCGGAGGGATGGGATCGTGGAGCCCCTCCGCTATTCTCGACTTGGCCCAGGCGCGTCATACCGAGCCCGGCTTGTCGGCCCGAGTTGCGGATCAACCCTTCGGACATGGACAAACCGGCTGGAGGAGACGACCGGACAAACACTTTGACATTCCCTCGGGGCTTGACTAAATTGATTCGGTTTGGGAAAAGCGAGAATGGGTCCCGGAGGTCCTGTCCGGGGCTCGCTCCGCAGGGACGTTGTTCAACGGGGTGCGCGGGATCATGCCCTCTTTGCTCTTCAACAGGCGCTACCGTCATCTGGGACGGTACCGGCAGATCGTGACCGTCTTGGCCAAGTACGGCTTCGCCGAGATTCTCGGACGAATGCACGTCCTGGCGCGGCTGCGTCTGGCTCACATCAGGCCCGTGCGGCAATACGTGGAGGGCATGTCGGCTCCTCAACGGCTTCGGGCTGCGCTCGAGGAGCTGGGGCCCACCTTCATTAAGTTTGGCCAGCTGCTGAGCACCCGTTCCTTCGTGCTGCCCCCGGAGTACATCGAGGAACTGGCCAAGCTTCAAGACCGGGCCACGCCTGTTCCCTTCGAGCAATTGGAGCCCGTCCTGCACAGCGCTTTGGGGCGCTGCGCCGGCGACTGCTTCGCCGAGTTCGAGCGCGAGCCTATCGCCACGGCTTCCATCGCCCAGGCCCACAGGGCACGGCTCAAAGATGGGCAACCTGTGGTGGTCAAGATCCAGCGCCCCGGAATCAAAGCGACGGTGGAGCAGGACATCGACGTCCTGACCGATTTGGCGCGGCTGGCGGAACGCTACCTGCCGGAGGTGCGGCGCTTCTCGCCCGTCAACCTCGTGGATGAGTTCGCGCGAACGATCCGACGGGAGCTGGATTTCCTCAACGAGGCACGCAATGCCGAGATCTTTCGCAGGAATTTCGCCGAGGTCGAATCGGTCTACATCCCCAGGGTGTACTGGGACTTCACACGCTCGCAGGTGCTGACCGTCGAGTACGTGGATGGGATCAAGATCACCGACCTGGAGGCTCTGAGCCGGGCTGGTCTCAAGCCTCGCCAGGTAGTGCGCACGGGCGCCCAGTTTGTGCTCAAGCAGATTTTCGAAGACGGTTTCTTCCACGCCGACCCACACCCGGGAAATCTGTTCGTGAGCTCTGACGGCAAAATCGTACCGGTGGACTTCGGGATCGTGGGTCGGCTCGACGAGACCCTGATGGGCATCCTCGCCGAGCTCACCGTGGCGACGTACAAGAAAGACGTCGCTACGATCGTGAACATCCTGATCGACCTCGGCGCCATCGAGGAGAGTTCGGATCTTCCGCCCCTGCGGTTCGATCTCGGGGAACTGATCGACCGCTACTACGGAGTACCGCTGAAGCACGTGGACGTACGCACCCTGATCCGCGAGGGCCTGGAGATCGTGAACCGGTACGACGTCAGGCTGCCGCCCGGCCTGGCCCTGCTGATCAAGACGCTGGGTACATACGAAGACGTGACGCGCGCCATCGATCCGGATTTCGACTTCATCTCGGAAATGAAGCCGCACGTGCGCAGGCTCATTGGGCGGCGGCTCGAACCCAGCCGGCTGGCGTACGAGATGTCGCGCACTGCCCGTGATGCCTACCACCTGCTCCAGATGCTACCGCGCGAACTGGAACTCTTGCTCCGCCGGCTGAAACGGGGCGCGGTGCGTCTGCAGATGGAGCACCGCGGGCTGGAACACCTGATCACGGAAGTGGACCGGTCCTCGAACCGCTTGTCGTTTGCACTAATCATCGCAGCCATCATCGTGGGTTCCTCGTTCGTGATGCAGCTAGATCGGGGCCCCTCCATCCTCGGCTACCCCGCCCTCGGGGTGGTGGGCTACGTGTTTGCGGGATTCCTGGGTATCTGGCTGGTGATCGCGATCCTGCGTTCGGGTCGGCTGTAGCCCGAGAGGGTCGAGACAGCAGCTTCCGGTGCTTTCTCCGACGGTTCCGCCGAGTCGCCCGGCCTGTCAGAGTGAGCTGGTCAGACAACGGAACGGAGCGAAATGAACGGAGTCAGGGAAACGACGAAGAAGAGAACCAGCGACCGTACTCCATCTGGCACAGATCGAATCATCCCCCGGCACCGCATCGTGCGACGCATCGGCGAGCTGGCCGAACGGGAGGGACTTGAGGTCTACGCTGTCGGGGGCTACGTGCGGGACCTTCTGCTCGGCAAACCGAGCAAGGACATCGACTTTGTGGTGGTGGGCGACGCCATCGCCTTCGCGCGGCGCGCCGCCCGCATGCTCGGGGTGCGCAGCGTAGTGGTGTACCCGAAATTCGGCACCGCGAGCGTACCGTACCGGGACTACAAGCTTGAATTCGTCACCGCCCGAACGGAACGCTACCGCGAAGACAGCCGCAAGCCGGAGGTGCAGGCCTCCACCCTTGAGGCCGACTTAGCCAGGCGCGACTTCACCATCAATGCCCTGGCCCTGGGCATCCGGCAGTCCGATTTCGGACGGATCATCGATCCGTTCGGCGGCAGGGAGGATCTCCGGGCCGGCATCATCCGCACTCCGCTGGACCCGGTGGTCACCTTCCACGACGACCCGCTGCGCATCCTGCGAGCCATCCGCTTCGCCACTCAACTCCAATTCACCATCGAACCGAAGACGAAAGAAGCGATCCGCACCGAACGCGAGCGACTGAGAATCGTGAGCCAGGAGCGGATCACTGACGAACTGCTGAAGATACTCGCGGCGCCCAAGCCTTCCATCGGGTTCTACCTGATGGCCGAAACCGGCGTGCTCGAGATCGTCTTGCCCGAAATCGCCGCCATGCGGGGGGTGGAGCAAATCGGCCCGTACCATCACAAGGACGTGTTCGAACACACGATGAAGGTCCTGGACCGGATTGCCGCTGTCTCGGACTCCCTCCCACTCCGCTACGCCGCGCTGATGCACGACGTGGCCAAACCGCGCACCAAGGCTTTCAAAGAAGGCGTCGGATGGACCTTCCACGGTCACGACGAAATCGGGGCGCGGATGATCCGCGGCATCTCGCGGCGGCTGCGCCTCCCCAACGAGATGAGCCGCTTCGCCGAAAAGCTCACTCGGCTGCACCTGAGGCCCATCGCCCTCGTGGAAGAAGGTGTCACGGACTCCGCCATCCGCCGGCTACTCGTCCAGGCGGGCGATGACCTCGAAGCACTTCTCACCCTGTGCCGGGCCGACATCACCAGTCGCAATCCGAAACGCGTACGCCAGCATCTGGCCAATTTCGATCGACTGGTCCAGCGAATGCGTGAAGTGGAAGAGAAAGACCGAATGCGCGCCTTTCAGTCGCCGGTGCGTGGCGACGTCATCATGCAGGTTTGCGGAATTCCGCCCGGGCCACTGGTGGGCAAGCTGAAGAAGATGATCGAGGAAGCCATCCTCGACGGCCGCATCCCGAACGAGTACGACGCGGCGTTCCAGTACCTGCTCGAAATCAAAGACGACGTACTGCGCGAGGCCGGTGTTCTGCCGAAGGAGGGTGAGGGTCAGTCTGGGGCTGCCTCCGACTCGGAGCAGAGACAATCCTGAGCCCGCACGAGGCGCGACCCCCCGTCCGCACAAGCCGTGGTGAGAGGCCGATCAAGCGGGGGTTGATTTCCGAGAGAACTCGAGAGGTTCCAACCTACCTGGGTGTTGCGTACAATCGCTGGATACTGCGGAGGCCGTAGCGATGCAGGAAACCTCGTGGATCACCCTGTTGATACTGTCCACATGTCTGGCAGGCCCGTCCGCTCTGCGCGGGCAGAGTAGTCCCGATGGGCTCCCCCGGGCGGGCAACTACTCCGCGTTCCTGCAGCGGCAGTTCGAAACGTACGATGTGATCCTGGAACCCGACGTCGACGAGCCCGAGTGGTGGGCCGGGGCGCCTTCCGTGGTCCGCGACTCATCGGGTACGTTTTGGCTGGCCTGCCGCATGCGTACTGCTAATGCTCCGCGAGGACTGCGCGGCTACGAAATCCGCATCCTGCGGAGCGAAGACGGTATCCATTTCCAGAAAGTTCTGAGCATCAAGCGGGAAGAGGTGCCCATCCCCGGCTTCGAACGTCCCGCGCTACTGATCGACCCCACGACCAAGCGATTCAAGCTGTACGCCTGCGGGCCGTGGCGAGGCGGACCCTGGTGCATCGTGAAATTCGACGACGCCGAGGATCCAAGCCAGTTCCGCCCCAACACAGCGCACCCGGTGATCCAGCCCTTGCCAAAGTCGTACGAACGCGACATCACCGTCCGGGAATACAAAGATCCGTTCATCTTTCACGCCGAGGGTCGTTTCCACTGCTACGTCATCGGCTACGTCCGACGTAACGAACGGATCTTCCACTTCGCCAGCGAAGATGGGGAGCGTTGGGAACCGGTTGGTGATCCCGAACAGCCCGTGATGGACCTTTGCGGGTGGCACAATTTCTTCGTGCGTCCCGCTTGTGTTCTCCCGCTGGGCGTGGGGTATCTGTTCGTGTACGAGGGATCCAACGTATCGTGGTACGACCCCGTCTACAACATCGCCACTGGCCTTGGGTTCACCTTCGATCTGCACCACGTGGTCGACCTGACGCCCAATTCGCCCCTTGTGGTGAGCACCACCCCAAGCGATCACTTCGCTACCTGGCGCTACTCCCACTGGCTCCGGGTGGGCGACGAACTGTGGGTCTACGCTGAGGTAGCCAAGCCGAATGAGGCGAACGAAATCCGGTTGTTTCGGCTGAAAATCGAGTAGTGTGGCCGCTGTGGGCCCCCGTCTGGAACCGCCGAAGCAACTGAGCCCGGAGAGATGGCACGGAGCCGATAGGTCGGGGGACAACCCTGGGAACGCTCCCCAAACGCAGACGCGCCACCCTGGCTCCACGACAAAGTACGTGGTTCTCCCTCGGTTTCAGTTCTGGCCAGCTCACTCCCGTGCCTCGGATCAGGTTCCGCGCGAGGAATACCCCATCGGAGGCATTCGCATACCCGCCCCTCTGTGTGGGATTCTCCGTGCTCTCGACGTCTCGGTGGTGATGGGGCTACTTCTTCGGGAGCCTGCCGGTGTCCCTTGACATTCGGGGAGCCTTGGGTCCACCCGTGGCGAGCGGAAACGGCTCCTACCGGACTTGAGAGCCTGACGATTGAGAAGGAACCCCGCGCGCTTGAATTGCCGACTCCCGCGCGGCTGGCACGAACACCGGACCCTCGCGGGCCGACACGCCCCCAGAAGAAACGAGGGAGGAACGAACACCGAGGCCTTTTTCAGCCGAATGAACCCTCTATTTCGGCGAAATCTCGCAATTTTACCCGGGTAAAAATCGGAAAAATCCCAAAAATGCGAGGGTCAAGCGCGGGATCGCAGACGTCGTGGATGCCCATTGCGGAGAATGCGGCCTTCGTGGAACTCTGGCGGAAGGATCCCGAACCGGTCCGCTTCTGGCGCTCACGAGGAGGGGCCGAAGTGGACTTCGTAGTCGAAGGTGTCCTTCCGCAGCTCCAGGGAACCTCCGTCAGCCGCTCCCTGCTGGCCTACCCGGGTAGGTACCAACCGCCCCGCGCCCTGGTACTCACGCAGAACACGTGGGCAACCCGTACCTATCGGACTACGCGCGTGTCATTCATCCCGCTTGCAGCCTGGTTGCTCTGCAACTCGCAGGACACGAATATCTTGACCCCCTGGCTGGGCAATGCCAACTAGCCACTGGTTGAGTCGCTACCTCACCAACACAAACTCCACTGACGCCACGTTCACCGAACCGAAGGCGCCGATCGCTCCCTCCAGAGTGCTGATGGTCAGCCCGCTGATTTCCGCCAATCCCGCGCTCGATCGGATGTAGTCGTAGTAGTTGGGGTCGAGCGCTGTTACCTCCAACCTGGCGCGCAGAGAGTCCAGACCCTCCGGGATGTACACCCCCGCCAAAAGGGTCGACAACGATACCCGCGTGTCGACCGTCAAGTAGTCGCCCAGAACGTTTCTCTCTCCGACGTAGCAGTAGCCGCTCGGCATCCTCTGATATTGCTCGACGTGGAACGCCAGCTTGTAGGCAGCCGTGCCGGGATCATCAGTCCAGGTCGCGTAGCGCCTGCCGATCTGGGCCAGGGACACTCGCTCCCCCGCCGTCGGGGTGAGGATGCTGAAGTTTCCCGGCACCCGCGTCCGGCCCCTCACGATGCGCCCATCCGGCAGGTGAACCTCCAGCCTGTACAGCCGCCCCGGCTGGGTCTCCAACCGGCGCGAACGATCAACGTACATCCCCTTCCGGTCGTAGGGCCAGTAGAACCGGTAGGCTCCCGTACCCTTCCGAGAGAAAGAGAATTCCACCGTATCCGCTTCACTGCTGACCACTACGCGTGCATCCTCGATGACCGTCTGAATCCTCTCGAAGTTGTACACCGTGCGGTCGTACTCCTCGATCGTCACCGTCCGCTCCACGACGACGAAGTTGTATGGCTCCCCCGGACCGAGCAGGCCGAATACGCCGACTTCCGGCTCGTAGTTGGGCTCAAACACCTCCGGCTCCGGCAGCAAGCCCTGGCATCCCACAAACAGCAAGAAGGATCCCAGCAGGCACGCGAGAGCCCCGGTCCTCAAGATCGCCACCATCCGTTCCTTGCCTCGCTCTGCATGTCAGAACCGGAACTGCACCCCGATGGAGGGCAGGAAGGGAAACATGATGACCCCTTTGCGCCTCGGCTTCATGCTCGTGTAGAAGACCCGACCGTTCTCGTACTCCTGCTCCGGAAAAAGATCGTATTCGTAGAGGAAGATGTTGTGATGGTTCGTTAGATTGACGATCTGCAAGTACGGTTCGCAACGAATCCGCCCAATACGAAAGCGTCGCGAAAGGCTCACGTCCCAGCGCAGGTAATCCGGCAGTCGCCAGCTATTCTTGGGAGCCCGCACGGGTCGAAACTCGCCGCGAACCTCATCGTCCTCCACGTAGTAGTAGAACTTCCAGCCGACCACCGGGGTCTCCGGCAAGCCCGTGGCGTAGGTGAACCGCGTGTTGAACCGCCAGGCGCCTCCGGCGTCGTAGCTCGCCACCAGCGTGAGCGTGTGGCGCCGATCGTAGTTGGTGGGGTAGGTCCGATACTCCCTTCCGAAATCCGCGTTCAGCAAGAAGCTGGAGGGCCTGGGCAGCTCAATCGTCTTGGTGACCTTGGCAAGGGTGTAAGCCAACCAACCCTGCAAACGCCCTTCGCGCTTCCGCACAAAGAGTTCCAAACCCGCAGCGCGTCCGCGACCGGTGAGGAAGTCATCCGTCTGGACGTCGGCCCGACCAAGTTCATTGAGATCCAGCAAGTACGGGTAGTACTTGTAGTAGCCCTCGAGACAAAGCAGGAATCCCCGGCCCAGCCACACTTCGACCCCAGAGTTCACGTGAAATGCCCGGATCGGCTGGTAACGACGGTCCACCGGGAACCACAGGTCCACCAGGCGCACGTAGTCGAGATCTTCGGGGTTGAAGGTGTAGAAGTACTGGTGAAAGAGCCCCGTGGCGAACTTCAGATTGAGGTCGTGGCGAAGGCGATACCGCAGCGCGAAACGCGGGTTACCCCGGAGGAATCGGCCGAGACTGTAGTAGGTGACACGCAATCCACCTTGGATGTTCAAAAGGGGGGTAACCTGCCAGTTGTCCTGAAGATACGCTGAGCTGAAGGTGGTGCGCCTGGAACGTTTGCCCTGATAGGCGAGCCACTCCAAGGACCCGACCCGGAAGTACAGGTTGAACCTCAGGCTGGTCGCCTCCAGTCCGAATTTGAGCTCGTGGCGGTCCGAGGCGAAATAGGTAGCATCGGCCTTGACCGTCAGGTCGTGGATCGAATCCTTGGCGTCGACCAGGTCCCGCACATCTTCCACGTTCGTCGCAATCTTGGTACGGAAGCGGCTGCTGGCCAAGAACCCCACCACGAAAAGCCGCGGGTTGACAACCGTGCGAAGCTTCAGTGTCGTGGAACGGTTCCCCATCCGGATGTCGAACCATTCCTCTTTGGTGCCCGAGGGACGACCCTGTTCGTCGTACACTGTGCTGCTCGATGTGAAGTGAAACACGTCGTCGCCGTAGTAGCCGCTCACTGTCAGACGTGTGTCGGGAGAAAGGTCCACATTGGCCTTGCCCACCACGTCGTAGAAGTAGTAAGGGAACGAGGTCCCGTTACTGGTCAGGCCCAGCGTCTGGGCCACGAGGTCGAAGTAGGTGCGCCGCGCCGAAACGAGCATGCTGCCCCGCGGGATGGGCCCCTCCACCGTCAGCTTGGAGCTGAGCAAGCTCACGTTGCCACTGGCCTGAAATCGCTTGCTGTTGCCTTCTTTGGTGACCACCGAAATCACGGAGGAGACCGCATTGCCGAATTGCGAAGGGAAGGCGCCGGTGAAGAAGTCGACCCGCTTCACCGCGTCGGGATTGAACGTGCTGAACACCCCGCCGACGTGGTAGGGATTGTAGATGCGCACGCCATCGAGGAGCACAAGGTTCTCCGAAGGGTTTCCCCCGCGGACGTAGAGCGCGCTTGAGAAGTCCGTGCGGGCCACCACCCCCGGCAGCAGTTGTAGCGAGCGAAACACATCCGGTTCAACCGCCGCGGGAACGGCCCGAATCTCCTGGGGCGAAAACCGGACGGCGCTCGGCAGCACCTCGCGCTCGAAGCGCTCCCGTTCCGCCGTCTTCACCACCGCGGGCAGGGGGATGGTCTCATGTTCGAGCTCGAAATTGAGCGTGACGGTTCCCCGCTCGGGTACTTGGACGGTCACCTCGACGGGACGGTAGCCCACCATCGTGGCGCGGACTGTGCACACGCCAGCAGGGACCCTGGGGATCACGAAGTAGCCGTGCTCATCCGACACGTCGCCACGCCCGGTGCCGAGCACCGTCACTTGGACGTAGGCGATTGCTTCGCCGTCGGCTCGACCCCGGACGAACCCCCGCAACGTGCCAGCATCAGCCGGAACGAGCGGCAGCAGAGCCCAGCCAAGGACGAGACAACTCAGAAGCCCCAGGGGCAGTCGAACCCTCTCCATGCCGCAGCACCCTGCCAGGCTACGGACAACCCCTGCTGTGAGGATCGGTCAGAGCTTGATGAATATGCGCCGCCTGTACAGCCAGTAGCACATGTACCACATCATCGCCCAGACGGTGATGCCCGTTGCAATGAGGCCAGCCCCCTCGCTGATCCAGCCGAAAAGAGCCACAGTGAACGGCTTGGCGATGCCGTGCAACCAGTTCGCGCCGCGCGTGTGGGCAAAAAGGTAGATGAACAGCGGGTTC
>CAYXFI010000041.1:0-16686 GCA_964464205.1 uncultured Cytophagia bacterium | reverse complement strand
CGCCGACGGACAGTTCGAGCCCAACGGCGATCGCAGGGAGCGCGATCCCGAGGAATGGGCGGGCGGTAGGCCCTCCGGCTGGTGGGCCTAGTCCGGCTTTGGATCAAACCCAGGCAGAGGAGGTGGTGTCCGTGGAAGTGAATCAGGCAACAGCAGTGACCAGCCAGTCCGCGACTGCTAACGTCGTGGATGCCCGGAGGATTCTGGGAAAGGAAGACTTCCTCAAGTTGCTGATCACCCAGTTGCGGTACCAGGATCCACTGAGTCCGCTGCAGAACGAGGAGTTCGTGGCCGAGCTCGCCCAGTTCAGCAGCCTTGAGCAGATGCAGAACGTCAATCAGAACCTGCGCGACAGCATCGAAGCGGACTACGTGCTGAACCAGTCCATCAACAACTCGCTGGTGGCCGCGCTGATCGACCGGGAGGCTAAAGTCCAGGGCGATAAGTTTTACCTTCCCGACGATGGGCTGGCCCGGTTGGAGTACGTGCTGCCCGACGCAGCGGATCGGGTTGTGATTCGCGTCCGCGATGCCAACGGGACGGTGATCCGCGAAGAGGACCTGGGCGCCATGGCCTCCGGCGAACACGTGTTCGAGTGGGAGGGCCTGAACGACGACGGATTACCTGTTGCGCCGGGGATCTACACGTACGAGGTGGAGGCCACGGCGGAAGGGAAGACGCTCACGGTTCAGCAGTTCGTCACCGGTCGGATCACCGGGGTCCGCTACGTGAACGGCGTGGCCAGTCTGCTGATCGGCGAGCTTGAAGTGGCTCTGCCGGACGTGGCGGAGATCCGCAGACCACAGTAGACGCAAAAGGAGGTGAGTGTTTTGGCGCAGCGAATCGATCCGAGCCTGTTCCCGCACACGAGGCCAGTGGCTCCGGCTACGGGCCCAAGTGCGGGCGGCTCGACCGGTAGAACCTCGGCGGTCCCCCGTTTCGGTGAGGTGCTGGAACGGAAACTCGGGGAACTCAGGTTCTCGGCGCACGCGCAGCAGCGGATGAGCGCGCGGGGAATCCGTCTTACGCCCCGGGATGAGGCGCGCCTGCGCGAAGCTGTGGACCGGGCGGAGGCGAAGGGTGCGAGGGATTCGCTGATCTTGCTGCGCGATATGGCCTTCGTGGTGAGCGTGAAGAACCGGACGGTGATCACCGCCATCGACGGCCAGTCGCTGCGGGAAAACGTCTTCACCAACATCGACAGTGCCGTGGTGTTGTGAGGAACAAGCGGGAACCGGGGCCGGACCCCTCCGGGGAGGCCCCCTACCGCGGAACGACCGAAGCGGTAGAAGCCTGAAAGGAGGTTGGTCATCATGATGCGTTCGCTGTTTGCTGGAGTGTCGGGCCTGCGCAATCACCAAGTCCGAATGGATGTGATCGGCAACAACATCGCCAACGTGAACACGATCGGCTACAAGGCCGCTCGTGTGACGTTCGAGGAAAGCCTGGCGATGACCCTCCAGGGCGCCACCATGCCCACCAGCAACTACGGGGGCACCAATCCGGTCCAGGTAGGTCTGGGCATGTCGGTGGGTACCATCGACACGATCCTGAACCAGGGCAGCCTGCAAGCCACCGGACAGCAAACCGATCTGGCCATCAGCGGCAACGGCTACTTCGTGCTCAGCGATGGCCAGAGGTATTTTTTCACCCGCGCCGGTGCCTTCCAGTTCGACGCCAACGGACGGCTGGTGAATCCAAGCAACGGCCTGGTGGTTCAAGGCCGGATGGCCGACGCCAGGGGTCGAATCAGCTCCACCAGCGCCATCCAGGACATCGTTCTGCCTTTCGGGCAGAAAGTGCCGGCGCGAGCCACCACGAAGATCACGTTCACGGGGAACCTGAACGCGGGCGAGAAGCCGCTGGGCACGATTACCAAGACTGCTCCTTTCCTGGCGGTGGAGGAAGCTTCCGACAACACGGACGTCGCTGACCTGTACGCACGCGGCGACACGAATTCCTTCATCACCGGAATGGTGAGCGGCGTTACCACCGTCACGGTGAACGACGGCACGACTGAAAAGACGTACACCTACGTCTCCCAGGATTCCGGAGTCGGAAACAGCGAATTCAACACGCTGCAGGACCTGATCGCCGAAATCAACCAGGACTTCAGCGGGTCGCTGAAGCTCACCCTGACTTCGAGCGGCGCGATCCAGGTGGAGGACCTTTCCGGCAGCGAACACACCGTCACCTTCACCAGCAACAGCGCCGCGCTACAGTCTGCCCTGGCCGCGGCCAATGGCACCGTGGACAGCTCCGCGGGCAAGACCGCGCTGACCGACGAGTTCAGCCATCGCGCCACCGAGAACGAGGAGTTGAGCAAGATCCGCAACTCGGTCGGTGAGTCGCTCGGGATCCAGACGGGCGACGTGATCAACATCGGCGCCATCGTGGGTGGCCAGGAGGTGTCGGGCACCCTGAACGTCACGGCTAGCACAACGCTGGGCGACCTCGCCAATGCCATCAAGTCCGCGTTCCAGATCACCAACAGCACAGGTGTGTACGTTGACGAGAAGGGTAGCCTGGTGATCCACGGCGATCCCGGCGAAAGCTACGCCATTGAAGGGGTTTCCATTCGGATCTCCGGGAACACCAAGTTCAACACCGCCTGCGTGGTGAACGAGATCCAGAAAGCTCAGGACGTGACGCACTCGGCCAGCATCACCGTATACGACGAACTGGGCAAAGAACACGTGGTGACCCTCACGTTCACCAAGACGGACGTGGAGAACCAGTGGCGCTGGCAAGCCACTCTGGCGGGCGACGAGATCATCTCCAGCGGGAACACCGGGACGATCAATTTCAACTCGGACGGTTCGCTGAACTCGTTCCTGTACGACAACGGGCTGACCTCGTTCAAGTTCGATCCCAACAACGGCGCGTCCTTCATGGAGATCGTCTTCGACGCCGGTGAACTCGGTGGGTTCAACGGGATCACCCAGTTCGCCTCGCCGTCCACGGCGGTAGCCAGTAGCCAGGATGGTTACCCCAACGGGGATCTGACGACGATCAACATCGATGAGACGGGCAAGATCACGGGCATTTTCAGCAACGGGGTCACTCAAACGCTGGCCCAAATCGCGCTGGCTGTGTTCAACAACCCCTCCGGCTTGCTCCGGAGCGGCGAAAACATGTACCAGGTTTCCGCCAACTCGGGTCCCGCGGTTCTGGGCCTGGCCGGCGAGAGCGTGCAGGCCAAGATCGTCCCGGGCCACCTGGAGATGTCCAACGTAGACCTGGCCGAAGAATTCACCAACATGATCGTCGCCCAGCGTGGATTCCAGGCCAACGCACGAGTCATCACAACCACGGATGACCTGCTGAACGAACTCGTGAACCTGAAGCGGTAGGACTGAAGGGTGCTACGGGGACCTGGCCTCTCCGGCCGGGTCCCCGCGTGCTTGGAGGGTAGACGCATGATCAAAGTGACCCGTTTGAACGGCAAGGAGCTGGTCATCAACGCCGACCTGATCGAGACCGTTGAGGCCACGCCCGACACCATCATCACCCTGACCACGAACTCGAAGTACATGGTCAAAGAGACGCCGGAAGAGATCGTGGACAAGGTGGTGGAGTACAAGCGGCGGATCAGCCATTACACCTTCACCAGCGTGAACGACGTGGATTCGATCAACAACTGAGCCTCCGGCTGGCCGGGAACGCTGCGTTCCCCACGACGATTCCCGCCGCACATCCTCCGAGGACCCCCGCTCAAGATTTCCCACGCACCGACGATCTCAACATTGACGAGCACCCGTGTGCCCCGAGTTCGGGAACCGTGCGGATCTCCAAACCGACCTGAGAACGGACAGCCATGGACATAGCCACCATCATCGGGATTTTCTCTGGCGTCATTCTGGTCGCTCTTTCAATTCTGACCAAAGGGAACATCAACAGCTTCATCGACGTCAGCTCTGCTCTTGTCGTGATCGGTGGTACGGTGGCGGCGACGCTGATCAATTTTCCCCTTGCTGATGTGCTGAGCGTCATTGGTGTGGTTCGGAATGCGTTTCTGCACAAAGCTCCCGATCCGCGGGACACGATCAAGCAGCTCGTCCACTTCGCCGAGATCGCCCGGCGCGAGGGCATCCTGTACCTTGAGCGAGAGCTGGAAAACGTTCAGGACCCGTTCTTGAAGCAGGGGATTCAGCTTGCCGCCGACGGCACGGAGCCCGAGCTCATGAGGGCGATTCTGGAGACAGAGATCTCTTACCTGCAGGAACGGCACGAGCTCGGGCAGAGCATTCTCTCCGCGATGGGTTCGTACGCTCCGGCGTTCGGGATGATCGGTACGCTGATTGGTCTGGTGATCATGCTAGCCAACATGTCCGATCCTTCGATGATTGGTCCCGGTATGGCCGTAGCGTTGATCACCACGTTCTACGGCGCTTTGCTGGCGAACCTCATCTTCCTGCCGCTCGCTGGCAAGCTGAAGACGCGTTCCAAGCAGGAAGTGATGCTGAAAGAGCTAATGCTGGAGGGCGTGCTGGCGATCCAGTCCGGCGACAACCCGAGGATTGTGGAGCAGAAGCTGATTTCGTTCATCCCGCCGAAGATTCGCAAGGAGATCACGGAAAAGGCCTGAGATGGCGCGCAAGAGGAAGAGCAGTGAGGAGAGGCGGGGCGCTCCCGAATGGATGGTCACGTACGGCGATATGATGACGCTTCTGCTCACCTTCTTCGTGTTGATCGTGTCGTTCTCGTCCATCCAGCTCGCCGAGTTTCAGAAGGCGATGGGATCCCTCAAGGGTGCCCTCGGTGTGTTGAAAACGTACCCTTCGCCGTCGCACCTGTACAAAGTGCCCTCGCCGGACATCCTGCGGCTCTCGACAACCACGCGGCAGCAGGGGATGGACGACCTCAAGCAGTACATCGCTACGGAGGGAATTGATGAGGCGGTGACGCTGCGAGAAACCGACAAAGGCATCGCGGTGACGATTGAGAGTCCCATCCTGTTCGACCTGGGGCGGGCCGATCTGAAACCTCAGTTCCTACCGCTACTCGACCGCATTGCGGCTATGGCGGTGGACGCGAAGGAGGTGATCATCGAGGGCCACGCCGACGACTTGCCCATCAACACCCCCCAGTTCCCGTCGAACTGGGAGCTGTCGGCGGCCCGTGCGCTGAGTGTGTTGCACTATTTTGAGAAGAAGGGGCTGGATCCGCACCGAATGGCGGCTGTCGGCTATGGGGAATTCCGGCCCCGATTCCCGAATGACACAGAAGAGCACCGTCGGAAGAATCGCAGGGTGGAGATCTACCTGAACTTCGAGGAGTAGGACTTCCGCACAGAGGGAGGCAGCATGGCGGAAGAAGATGCCCAGAAACAGGCGGACGAGAAGGGAGCCGGTGGCCTGATACCCAAGCTGATGATCGGTCTGGCCATAGTGGCTCTTCAGGTGGTTTTGTCCGTGGTTGTTGTCAAAAAGTTCGCTCCGAGCCCTCGGCTCACGCCCGTTGCCATCGAGGAGAAGAAGGCGAAATCGGAGGGAGGTAACAGAGACTTCGGTGACGTGTACCTTGTCGAGGATGTGATCGTCAACCCGGCCGGCAGCCGGGCGAGGAAATTCCTGAATGCCAGCGTGGCGTTCGTGTACAGCGGCAAAGTGGGCTCCGAGCTCGAAAAGCGGGACGTACAATTGCGCGACATGCTCCTGCGGGTGCTCGGTTCGTACACCGCTGAGCAACTGGCGGACCCCGCCTTCCGAGACTCCCTCCGCAGGGCGATTCTGGAGGAAACCAACGGCATTCTCCGCAGCGGGGAAGTCGACGGGGTGTACTTCGCCAATTTCGTCATGCAGTGAGGGGGACTTCAGACAAGGCTCTGCCCATTCTGGAGCAGGCTCACGGTGTGCAGTCGTAAGGCGTACGAGCTGCCGCGGAGGGCGTTGGCACTCTGGCTCTGGCGATCGCCAGATGCGGCGCTGGACCCATCGCCCGCTCTGGTTGGCAGGGGGATACCGAATCAGCAGTTTCAATGAGCTTCGCAGGATTTCGCTCTGAGGACAACCTATCCCCGCCGTTGGGTAATTCTTTCCTCTCTCGCCGGACGCGCTGCGGTGCCGGCCATGAGGCAGCGCGTTGTCTTTCGCAATCGGCTGAAAATCTTTGAATTACAACTGGCCGCTTGGATTTCCTCCGACCAGTCATGGCATGGAAGTTGTGTAAGAGCAGGGTGCGCGGTGAGGTGTACTCATCGACGGAGACCCTCCGGATCTTCTCAGCCCCGCTCGAAACAACGGTTGGGCGACGGTCAATGGTCCTGTTCAAGCGCGGTGAGGAGTTTCGCTCCAAGCGGAGTCGGTGGCTTCCGGGCATCGCTGGCTGGAGGAACGTCGGTTTGTCTACTTCCCTGTTCGCGCTGGCGCTGACTGTGGTGAACGTTGTCTGGATCTTCGCTACGCTGATCTGGCTTCGTGTGCGACGGCGCCGGGGAGCAGCGTACCTGGGGACGTCTTTCTCGAAACTGATGGCGGTTTGGAATCGCTGACGATGAGACGGCACGGCGGAGGACGCCTTGGCTGAGATTCTTTCTCAGAGCGAAATCGACGAACTGCTCGAGCAGTTTCAGCAAGGCGCAATCGAAATCGACCAGGCAGAGCTGGAGGGACCGAGCGGCGACGAGCGGCTGCAGAAATCCGTCGTCGTCTACGATTTCCGCCATCCCAACCGGGTCACCCGGGAGCAGATCCGTACGCTTCGGGTGATCCACGAGACCTTCGCGAAGCAGGTGGAGTCGTACCTGAGCACACGGCTGCGCACTCTCATCAGCTCGAAGGTGGAGGCGGTAGACCAGGTGACCTACTCGGAGTTTCAGCTCAGCCTTTCCGACCCGAGCTGCATCTGCGTGATCGGGGCCGAAGAGTTCAAATCCGACTTCGTGATCGAGCTGAATCCAACCCTCACCTTTTTTGCGGTGGACAAGCTCTTCGGTGGAGTGGGCGGTCCCCCCAGCGAGTTTCGCGAACTGTCCCTGATCGAGCAGCGCGTGGTCCGGCGGCTGGTGGAAGGCATCCTCAAGTACTACGACGAAGCGTGGAAGCCCGTGTGCGATATTCACTGCAAGCTGAAAGCCATGCAGAGTCGCCCCAGTCTGACTCAGGTGATTGCCCCCGGGGAAACGGTGGTGGCCGTATCGATCGGTTTCACCGCCGGGGACATTGCGGGCGGGCTAAACATCTGCCTGCCCTACATCATGCTGGAAGATCTACTCCCCAATATGAGCGCAGGAAAGGTGGCCTTCGGCACGAGCGTGAAGCGCGACAAGCAAACGCGGGAAGCCCTCGAGAGAAACATCCGTTCCACCCCAATCCCCGTGCAGGTGCAACTGGGGGAGGCGAAAATCACCCTCCGCGACCTTCTGGAACTGCAGGAGGGGGACGTGCTCGTGCTCGACACGCATGTGGACGACCCCCTGCCGCTTGACATCGGCGGGGAGGTGAGGGCGTACGGCAAGCCGGGTCTCCGGCGACGCACTGTTGCCGTACGGGTGGAACAGGTGCTGGAGGGCAACGAATGAGGCCCATCGCGGGAGGATAGGGGCATGGCGGTAGAACAGGTTTCGCAGGAGGCGCTGCAGTCGGCACTGGCGGCCCTACACGAGATCGCAGATCTGGCGGCTTCGCAGGCGGCCGCCCTCGGCGAAGGAAGCTTGGGTCTCACACCATTGGAGATCGAGGCTACGAGCCCGGGGGAACTGGCGGGCCGGATCGAGGGAGCCGTGCGAGCGGTGGTCCTGACGTGCGGCGACGAGGGAGTGGACCGGATCGTGTACCTGATCCCCGCCTCCGCCGGAGTAGATCCGGGTGACGAAAGGGCGATCCGTGTACTCGAAGCCAACGTGCGCCATTTCCTGGAAGGTCTGGCGGAGACGTCGGCCGAGCAAGTTGGCCCGCCGTCGGTTGAAGAGTGGGAATCCGTTCAACCGGAGAAGCTTCCCTCGGATCCCTTGATCAAAATCGACCTTGAAGTTGCGGTCGGCGACAACAGGGACAAGATCTACCTCGTGCTACCTGCGACGATTCTCAGCCAGTTTCTGCAGGTGCGAGAGGCCGGTTCGGAATCTGCGAAAAAAGAGGAAGAGCAAGGCGCGATGAGTGACCAGCAGGCTCAGCGGAAAGTAGAGGTGACACCACCCAGTTTTGAGGAATTCGCAGGTGAGAGCGGGGAGCGAACCCCACGCAATCTCGAGATGCTGTACGACCTGAGTCTCACAGTGTCGGTGGAGCTCGGACGCACCCAGATGACCATCGGACAGGTGCTCGAACTGGGCAAGGGGAGCATCGTGGAGCTGGACAAGATGGCGGGCGACCCCGTGGACCTCTACATCAACGGACGGAAGTTCGCCGAGGGGGATGTGGTGGTCGTGGAGGATCGTTTTGGCGTGCGCGTCACTTCGCTGGTCGGGCGCGCGGACCGGCTGAAGACACTGGGCGGAGGAGAGTAGCTTGAAACGCGTCTCGCCAAATCGGGCGCGCCTTGGACGACGGAGGCGTCCCCGTGGCTACGTGTTGCTGACGGCCCTCTTCTTCGCGGGCGTGGTGCTCGCCTTTGGAGGGACGGTCCAGTCGCCGAGCGCAAGCGGGAATGATCTGGACTGGGTCGCCACAGTGGTGCGTTTGCTGGTGGCCACTGCGGGTGTACTGGCTCTGGCGTGGGGTGGCCTGTGGCTCCTGCGCCGCGTTCTGCTGGAGGGACGTTCGCGCGTGTCCCGCGAGTGGATCGACGTCCTGGCCACTGCTTACATCGCGCCCAAGAAGCAGATCAATCTGGTCAAGGTGCTGGACAAATTTCTGGTCATCGGTGTGACGGAAGCTGGGATGAACACGCTGGCGGAGCTGGATGAGGAAAGCGTGTCCCGGCACATCACCCCGGCGCGCGGTGGGTCGGGGAAGCAGTCCGGCTTCGCTCGGCTGCTGAAGGGTGCACTGGCGTCGAACTCGGCTGCGGTTCGCTGAGGCGGTCATGTTGATACTCAACGGACAACTGGCTACGAAGGTACGGGCCCGGGCGAGCGGCCGTGCAGCTTCGGTGGGAGAGGCTGCAGCCGTCCGCGGGCCGGATGGGCTGGGCCGGCCGCAATCTCGCCAGCTTCCGTGGCGCCACCGGCGAAAGATGGCTTTCAGCCTCAGGTCGGCGGTGGCTTTCTTGCTGCTTGCCCTGGCGGTGCTGGCCTTGCTTGCCGGTACCGCCCAGGCGCAACCTCTGCCCAAAATCACCCTTGGTGTGGAGCAGGCCAAGGGGCCGAAGGACGTGGCGGTGACGTTGGAGATCCTCGCACTGCTCACCGTACTGTCCGTCGCGCCGGCCATCGTGCTTCTGATGACCAGCTTCACCCGAATGGTGGTCGTCTTCCACTTCCTGAGGCAGGCGCTCGGGTTGCAGCAGATGCCGCCGAACCAGCTCATCGTTGGGCTGTCGCTCTTCTTGACGTTCTTCGTGATGCGTCCCGTACTCACTGAGATCAACAACACTGCTCTGCAGCCCTACCTGGCCGAGCGGATCAGTCAGCCGGAGGCTTTCCGGCGCGCCCAGAAGCCCATTCGGGAATTCATGCTGCGCCAGACCCGTGAGAAGGATTTGGCGCTTTTCGTCAAACTCGCCCGGCTGGAGCAGCCCGCCTCGCCGGAAGAGCTCCCGATGACCGTCGTCATCCCGGCATTTGTCGTCAGCGAATTGCGCATTGCTTTCCAGATCGGCTTTCTTCTCTACATCCCGTTTTTGATGATCGACATGATCGTGGCCAGCGTGCTGATGTCGATGGGCATGCTGATGTTGCCGCCAGTGATGATCAGCTTGCCCTTCAAAGTCCTGCTCTTCGTCCTGGTGGACGGTTGGTACCTGATCGTCAGTTCCGTGGTGAGCAGTTTCCGTTGATTCACCAGCGCAACCGGAGGACACCTCTGTGACCGAAGAGTTCGTCATCACTCTCGCCAAGAATGCGATGCTGACGGCCCTGCTGGTGTCGGGGCCCATCCTCCTGCTCGGGTTGATCGCCGGGCTTGCGGTGGGCATTTTCCAGGCTGTTACCCAGATCCACGAGATGACCCTGACGTTCGTGCCCAAAATCTTGGTCGTTGCGCTTGCCATTTTTCTGTTCGCACCGTGGATGCTCAAACTGCTGATCACGTTCACGTTGCAGGTGTTCGCCAACATTTCGACGGTAGCCCAGTAGGGTGGGCCCGGATGAACCTGGGTTGGACGAAAGAAGTGGAGCTGTGGGCGCTCGTGTTCGTGCGTCTGGTGAGTGGCGTGGCCGTGCTGCCGGTGCTCGGCGATCGGCGCTTCCCCATGCTGGGCCGGGTGGGACTGGCTGGACTACTGGCGGTGCTCCTCTTGCCTGCGGTTCGCCCTCCTGCTGCGATACCTCGGGGGGCCTGGGAGCTCGGTTTGCTGGTGGCGAAAGAGGCGAGTGTGGGGCTCGTGCTCGGCTTCGTGTCGCTCCTGATCTTCCACGCGATGCACTACGCGGGGCAGGTGGTGGGATTTCAAATGGGCTTTGCGGTGGTGAACGTGGTGGATCCGCAGACCCAGCAACAGGTGTCGCTGATCGGCGAGTTCCAGTATCTCACTGCCGTCCTGTTCTTTCTCGTGCTCAATGGCCACCACATGCTCTTGGCTGCTCTGGCGCGGAGCTTCGAGCTCGTGCCGCTCTTTTCCGTCAGTCCCAGCCCGGAGCTCGGTGGAAGCCTGGTGCGCCTGACGAGCGAGGTGTTCGTGATCGGCGCGAAGGTGGCGGCACCGGCGATGGCAGCGCTGTTTCTCGCCAATGTGGCCCTGTCCATCATCGCGCGTACAGTGCCGCAGATGAACATCTTCATTGTGGGTTTTCCGATTGGGATTGCGGTGGGGCTGGCGGCGCTCGCCTACTCCACTCCGTTGGTCGCCCACGTGTTTCGGAACGCGGTTGCTCAACTGCAGCGAGACTTGCTGACGATCCTGCAACTGTTGTGAGGACCGATGCCTGAGGAATCCTTCCAGGAACGGACGGAGCAAGCGACACCAAAGCGGCGCGAAGAAGCGCGGCAAAAGGGGCACGTGGCCAAGAGCGTGGAGGTGAATTCCGCCTTCGTGCTCCTCGCGGGAGTGCTCTCGATGTACGCTCTGTCCGGCCGCTGGCTGCTCAATCTGACGCGGGAGTGGAAGCGGTATTTCGGCGCTCTCGACTCGGTGTCCATTTCGCCCGAGTCAACGCCGGGGTTGATCCTCGGTGCGGTGTGGAGCCTCGGTCGATTCCTGGCCCCCGTGGTGGGAGTCGTGCTGCTGGCGGGGGTGATGGCCAACGTGGCGCAGGTGGGCTTCGTCCTGTCGGGTGAACCGCTGGTGCCCAAGTTGGAGCGAATCGATCCCGTGCGCGGGACCAAGCGGCTCTTTTCGGCCAGGGCTCTGGTGGAGCTGCTGAAGGGGATTCTCAAAGTAGCACTCGTAGCGTGGATCGCGTACGGTGTGCTCCAGGGCGAGAAAGAGCGGATGATGCTGCTGGTCGACCAGTCCCCGCTGCAGATTCTGTCCTTCATCGGGAGCGTGAGCTTTAAGGTGGCGACCCGCACGGCGCTGGTTCTGCTGGCCCTCGCCCTGGCGGACTACGGGTACCAGCGCTGGGAATACGAGCGCAGCCTGCGCATGACGAAACAGGAGGTAAAGGAGGAGCTGAAAGAGACCGAGGGCGACCCCCTCGTGAAGGCGCGCATCCGATCGATTCAGCGGGCGCTGGCACGCCGCCGGATGATGAAGCAGGTGCCGGAGAGCGACGTGGTGATCACCAACCCGACCGAGCTGGCTGTGGCTCTCAAGTACGATCCGGCGACGATGGCTGCACCAACGGTGGTCGCCAAAGGCGCTAGGAAGTTGGCGCAGAAGATCAAAGAGATCGCCGCAGCCCACGGCGTACCCATTGTCGAGAACAGGCCCTTGGCCCAGTTGCTCTACCGCAGCGTGGAGGTGGGCATGGAGATCCCGGTCGAAGCCTACCAGGCCGTGGCCGAAGTGCTCGCCTACGTGTACCGGCTGAAAGGTAAAGTTCGGTGAGTCCCGAAATGGCCAGTGCTGCAACGACAAATCCCCTTTTGACCAAACTGGCGCGTCACAGCGACGTGTATCTGGCGTTCGGCGTGCTGACGATCCTCTTCGTGATGATCGTCCCTCTGCCCACGCCGCTGCTCGACGTTCTCCTGGCCTTCAACATCTCGTTCTCTCTGATCGTGCTCCTCGTGTCGATGTACACTACTCAACCTTTGCAGTTCTCGATCTTCCCCGGGCTGCTGCTCGTGGCCACGCTGTTTCGGCTCTCGCTCAACGTAGCTTCCACGCGCCTGATTCTGGGGCAGGGCTACGCGGGCAAGGTGATCAGTGCGTTCGGCACCTTCGTTGTGAAAGGCAATTACGTGGTGGGCATCATCATCTTCCTGATCCTCGTGGTGATTCAGTTCGTGGTGATCACCAAAGGTGCAGGCCGTGTGGCGGAAGTGGCAGCGCGTTTTACTTTGGACGCCATGCCCGGCAAGCAGATGGCCATCGACGCGGACTTGAACGCGGGGCTCATCGACGAGCAGGAAGCCCGGCGGCGGCGCGAGGAGATCGCCCGGGAAGCGGACTTCTACGGGGCGATGGACGGTGCCAGCAAGTTCGTCCGCGGCGACGCCGTGGCAGGTCTGATCATCACTGCCGTGAACATCCTGGGCGGGTTCGTGGTCGGCGTGGCCCAGCGTGGCCTCACTCTGACGGAAGCGCTGCACACGTACACGATCCTCACGGTGGGCGACGGGTTGGTATCCCAGGTACCGGCGCTCATCGTTTCCACAGCGGCGGGCATCGTGGTGACGCGCGCCGCCTCCGAAAGCCACATGGGCGAAGATTTCGTACGCCAGATCTTCTCACAGCCGAGGCCACTGGCCATTGCGGCGGCCGTGTTGCTGGTCTTCGCAGTCACACCCGGATTGCCCACAGTGCCCTTCTTCCTGCTGGCGGTGCTTGTGGGGCTCGCCGCGATGGGCACCCACCGGGGCGTGAAGCAGCAGCAAATGGCCGAAGCGGAAGCCCGCGAGAAAGCCCGGGCGGCCAAGAAACGGCCCGCGGAAGAGGGCGTGGAACGCTACCTGCACGTCGACCCGATGGAGCTTGAGATCGGCTACCGCCTCATCCCCATCGTGGACCCAGAGCACGGGGGCGACCTGCTGCACCGGATCACGATGATCCGCAAGCAGTGCGCGATGGAACTGGGCATCATTGTGCCGCCCATCCGAATCCGCGACAACATCCAGTTGCCCCCCAACAAGTACGTGATCCGTATTCGGGGTGCGCAGGTGGCGGAGGGGGAGCTTCGAGTGGGTTACTGCCTGGCCCTGAATCCGGGGGGTGTGAGCGAGAAGATCGAAGGGATTGAGACGGTGGATCCCGCGTTCGGGCTGCCCGCCATCTGGGTGCCTGAAATCAAGAAAGAACAGGCGGAGAAGGCGGGCTACACCGTGGTCGAAGCGCCCGCCGTGCTGGCCACGCATCTCAAGGAAGTGATTCGGCAGAACGCCCACCGCCTCCTCACGCGGCAGGAAGTGAGCCGCCTGATCGAGAACGTGAAGAAAGAAAACCAGGCCGTAGTGGATGAGCTCATTCCGAACCTGCTCACACTGGGCCAGGTGCAGAAGGTGCTGCAGAATCTGCTGCGTGAGCGGGTGTCCATTCGCAATCTGGTGACCATCCTCGAGGCATTGGCTGACTTCGCTCCCACCACGAAGGATGTGGACATCCTGACCGAATACGTGCGCAACGCCCTGGCTAACGAGATCTACCAGCCTTACGTGGCCGAGGACGGCAAGCTCTACGCGATCACCCTCGACCCGGCTGTGGAAAGGCTGATCACGGACACCGTGCGGCATTCCGAGCGAGTCAACGCACCCGATCTACCGCAGCCCGTGCTGCGCCAGCTCTATGACAATCTGCAGAAACTGATGGACAAGATGTCCAGGGACGGCAAAGTCCCGCTTGTCCTGTGTTCCCCAGTCGTTCGCCCCTACTTCCGCAAGCTGGTGGAGCCGGTGTTCCCGTCGCTCGCGGTGCTTTCCTACACCGAGCTTCCACCGAATCTGGAAGTGCGGACGGTGGCAATTCTGAGGCTGGACCATGACCATTCGGCGGTTCACAGCGAAGTCGATGAGTGAAGCCCTGTCGTTGGTGCGGCAGGAAATGGGTGAGGACGCGGTGATTCTACACACGCGTCGCGTTCCGGAGGGCAGTCCGTTTGGGCTCCCGTCCGGCGCCATCGAGGTAACCGCTGCCCTTCCGGAAGAAGACGAGCCGGTAGTGACGCCTCGCTCTTCGGGCCGTTCAGGCCCCCACGTGTCGCGCTCCGCTGGCCCGGACGAGCTGGAAGGCCTCAAGCGCGAGCTGGAGGCTCTGCGCGAAACCGTGCGCTGGCTCGCCCGCAGCAGCGGCGATCGGGCATCCACAACGCGCTCGTTTCGGGACCGCCTGTTCGCGGCGGGATTGGAGGCCGAGCTGGTGCAGTCCGTGTGCCGAGACGTCGGGGACGACGCGGCACCCCGGGACCAATGGGTGCAGGCCCTGGCTGCCAGGATCCCGACCTCTGGAGGTGTGGGCGGGGGTGGCATCGGGCCCTGCGTGGTGGCGCTGGTGGGACCCACAGGTGTGGGCAAAACTACCACTCTGGCCAAGCTGGCTGCCCAGAAGAAAATCTTCGAGAACCGGCGGGTGGCTTTCCTCACGGCCGACACGTACCGGATCGCCGCGATCGAGCAATTGCGGACCTTCGCGGAAATCGCCCAGATCCCTCTCGAGGTTGTGTACAGTCCGGGAGAAGTGCCGCGAGCTTTGCAGCGGTTTCGCTACCTCGACTACATCTTCGTGGACACAGCCGGCAGGAGCCAGCGGAACGACGAGCACCTCGCTGACCTGGTGGCCTTGGTGGAGCGTCTCGAACCGGATGAGATTCACCTGGTCCTGAGCCTGACCACGCAGCAGAGCGTGCTCGAAGAGGTGGTGGAACGGTTCTCGTGCGTCCCGGTGACTCACTTCCTTTTCACCAAACTCGACGAGAACCAGGATCAGGTGCCCATCGCCAATTTGAGCTGGAAGTACGAGCGACCGGTTTCCTACATCACGAACGGTCAGTGCGTACCTGAGGACATCCTGGTGGCGGACTCGCGTAGGATCGCCGAGGGCATCATGTCACAGGAGCTGTGATGGACCAGGCGCAAACCCTGCGAAAACTCGTGAGCGAACCGCCCTCGCTCAACCTCAAGCTGGAAAACGAACGGATCATTCGGGACAGGCTCACCCTTGTGATCACCAGTGGCAAGGGTGGAGTGGGGAAGAGTGTGCTGGCCGGGAACCTGGCGGCGGCCATGGCTGACGTGGGGCTGCGAACCCTGCTTGTAGACGGGGACCTGATGTTCCCCAACCAGGATTTGCTGTTTGGCATTCGTCCGCGCTTCACCATGGTCGAGGCGGTGGAGGCGCGACGACCGTTTGAGGAGGCGTGCCTGCCCGTGGCCCCGAATCTGTGGCTTCTTCCCTCCCGGGCCATGGAAGCCCAGTTCCTCGGTCTGGAATCGGAAATCCTCCGGGGGCTGAGGCGATTCCTCGAACTGCAGAGCCAGTACGACGTGGTCGTGGTCGACACGGCCTCGGGACTTACCGGACGCAGCGCCGATTTCGCGACGGTGGCCACCGAGGTGTGGATCGTCACCACACCGTCGGCGGCCTCCGTGGCCGATTCCTACGCGATGGTGAAGTACCTGTGGTCTTTCGGGCGGACGCCCGAGCTCGCGCTCTGCATCAACGGTGTGAAGAATGAGCGGCACGCCCGCGATTTGCATCGCCGATTCAATCAGGTCACTCGCCAGTTCCTCCGCCGGGAGATTCCGTTGGCCGGATGGATCCCCACAGATCGCAAACTGGAGGCGAGTGCGGAGAAGGGGAAGTTGCTCTTGCTGAATGGTAGCCGCTCGTCGGCTGGCAAGGCCATCCGACGGATGGCCCAAGCGCTGACGGAGCGTCACGAGCAAGTGTTGGCAGGCGTGGCTGAAGCAGCTACAGCAGGTGCAGGCTGAGGAGGTAGAGCGTGTTCGGATCCCTGGACCGTTTCGCACTTGCGTTGGCCTTGTTCGTGTTCATCCTCGCCGACTTTCGAGGGGCGGCGTTCGGACACGCCTTGCAGCGGGCCGTGGTGGCCTACTTCGTCGCCTGGGCAGTCCGATCCCTGTGGCGTTGGGTGCTGTGGCCGTGGTTCCGCGCCAGTGCGAATGCGCGGAGTATGACCCCAGGCGAAGACTTGGAGGTTTCCGGTCCGGCCGAAGGCGCCAGTGAGGAGCTGGCCGAAGCGGCATGAGATCCATTGGACGTAGACCTCAAGGACTGAGGGGCGTTTGGCCATGGCGAAGAAAGACTCGAAATCGGAAAAAGAAATCGATGTTTCGCAGCTCTGGGCGGAATACGTCCAATCGCGCGATCCGGAAATCCGCGAGAAATTGGTTCTGCATTACCTGCCGATCGTCAAGTACGTGGCCGGCAAGATGATGCAAACCTTGCCCAGCAGCGTGGATTTCAATGATCTCATCGGCGCTGGGGTGGTGGGCTTGATCGGAGCGATGGAGCGGTTCGACCCCAGCGTGGGGGTCAAGTTCGAAACCTTCGCGCTGCCGCGGGTGCGCGGCGCTATCCTCGATGAGC
>CAYXFI010000040.1:0-17596 GCA_964464205.1 uncultured Cytophagia bacterium | reverse complement strand
GAGAACGTCCTATCGCTGGGGCCACAAATGGAGGGCACTCTCGCTCGCTACCGAAGCGACGGGGCCTCCGCTGTCCTCTGCGTCATTCGGTACCCCTCCGAACAAGAGGCGGCCCAGGCCCTGGACGCGTTCTACCGCAAGTACCTCGGCGCGGAACTAGGGGGCGGCTGGGAGAAACTGACTGAGCAGAAGTGGAGCAGTGCCCGGCGCGTGGGGCGCTTCGTCCTGCTAGTTCTCGAATGCCAGCCGCGCAGCTACGGGGAGGGATTGATCAAGCAAATGCAGGCAAAAGTGGAGGAGGGCGAGCATGAAGGAGCGGATCGCTGAACTGGGCAGGCGGGAGTTCCTGAAGCAAGCGGGGCTCGCCACCCTCGGCTCGGCGTTAGGTCTGTCGGCTGCCCGAGATGAGAGCCCAACCAAGGGTTCAAAACGAGCACGGGTGGTGCTGATACGCCACCCCAAAGCCGTCGACGAGAAAGGCCGACCCGATCCCGAGATCATCCAGCGCATGCTGGACGACGCCGTCATGGCTCTCACCGACAAAGACTCACCCAAGGAAGCCTGGGCCACACTGGTGAGTCCCGAGGATCTCGTAGGCATCAAAACCAACGTCTGGGCCTATCTGCCCACCCCGAGTGCGGTGGAACAGGCGCTGTTCCGGCGCATCCGCGGGGTCGGGGTACCGAGCGAAAGGATCGGCATTCGTGACCGTGGTGTGCTGAACGATCCCATTTTCCAAAGAGCAACTGCCCTGTTCAACGCACGCCCCTTGCGCACCCACTACTGGGCTGGGATCGGCGGTTGTCTCAAGAACTACATCATGTTCGTGCCCAGGCCCAGCGAGTACCACCCAGACGAATGTGCGGACCTCGGGGCCATCTGGAAGCTACACCGCCTCCGCGAGCGCACCCGTCTGAACGTGCTCGTCGCACTCACCCCCCTGTTCTACGGACGCGGCCCGCACCACTTCAATCGCAGGTACGTGTGGCCCTACCGCGGGCTTCTCGTGGGAACCGACCCGGTGGCGCTCGATGCAGTAGGGGCCCGCTTGCTGCAGGCGAAAAGAATTGCCTACTTCGGGGAGGACCGCCCACTCGATACGACGCCGAAGCACGTGATCCTCGCGGACAAACGGCACGGGGTGGGTTGCGCGGACCTCAGCAGAATTGAGGTGATTCGGCTGGGATGGATGGAGGAAGCTCTGATCTGACAGAGCTGATTGCATGGGCGGCCACCTTTGCATAGGAGCCGGTGGCGTATCTCGACCTCATATCGCTAAATGGCGAGGTCCAGGGGGAGGTCGGTTATGTCCCTCAGGCGTTTCCCGGCAATCAGGAGTTCGAGCTCATCCGAAAGAATTGTGTCTCCAAGTGTGCGGATCGCTTCTCGCAATTCGTACAGCGCAGCGTGGTAAACGCAGTCGAAATCGCCAGTCCCCAAGGCAACAGACGCGATCCGAAAAGGCAGAGGCTCCGCTGTGACAATCGCCACGTGCGGAGTGTGACCCTTCCTGTTCCGGATGAGGTTCAAAGCTTCCGCACGGGCGTTTTGCGCGCGGTCGCTGCGGATAGTCCATTTGCACGAGATGGTCGCATGTAGGAGCGGCCGAGGTTCACGAGGAAAGTTTCGCTCCCGTAAGGGTGAAAGCGTTCCGACCTTCTGGTCCGCAATAGGAAGACCGTTCGATGCAGTGAGTTCGTCTTCGCTCACCGGAATGCGTGCAATGATGATATCCGGCTTAATGAGGTAGTCCCCCAGCGCAGCGCGAAGATTGGGATGCTCCTGGAGGACTCTTGAGAGGTCGGCCAGGTGTTCGTATTGCTCGAAGCTCGTTATCGAAGAACCGATCAAATACTTCTATTTACCCGGCCTCAAGCGATCCAGCGCTCCAAAAGATCATTCCAAGAACCGTTTGACTGCCAGCTCGAATTGCTGACCGAGGGCTTGACCGGCGCCGGTAATTGGATCTCTGCCCACGCCGATAACCTCGACCAACGTCCGAGCCACCTCCACACTCTTCTTGTTGTGCTTGTCGGCGATCGAGGGCACACCATCCGGCTTGAAGCCCAGACAGCTCCCGAGAAGCTCCGTGTGGAAATCCTGCCTCAGACGGGCCAACAGTGAGTCCGGTCCGTTGTCAGACACCCCTCAATCCTTCTCAAACGCCACAACGTACTCCCGGTGCATCCGCGACTCGATCGACGATTTGGGCTTTCCCCTACTCGCCGGCATCATCCTTTTGTCCCGATCGATGTTCCTAACCGCCGTCCCCACATGCAGTAGCCCGGCAATTCTGCCCAAATCTGCGAGACACTCGCCAACCCGGATATCAACACCTCTGAGCGTGGACGAGCCCACCACGAATATTGCCGCACGGCCGGGCTTCAGGACCCGCCGTGTCTCCACCAGCACCTGAAGAAGCTCGGAGTAGTAAGTCTGAATTACCCGGGCTTTCGACGGATCGCATTCGTGTAGCTCTCCGATCACGTCAGCCACTGTACGCGCTCCGACCATATTGCCTACAACGCCCTGCTCCGCGCCGATGTAATTACTCCGAAGTTGTCGAAGACTCGATAGCTTGGCCCCGAACCACACCAGGGAGAATTTGTGAGCGCGCATGTAGTCAATCGCGTTCGCCGCGTACGGCGGGGAGGTCACGACCAGATCAACACACGAGGTTCGGAGAGGCAATTGCCGTGCGTCAGCGGAAAGAAGGACGGTTCTCGTCGGCTCGCCTTCCAGCGAGGAAAGTCCCTCCACGAAGCGTTGGACGGCACGTTGGAACTGCTGAAAGGCTGAGGGAGGGTTTTTCCTTGTATCTCGGTGAGGCCGAGTATGAGCCAAGTCCCTTGCGCGTGAAACGCCACCGCTTTTGGTGATAATCACGGATGAAAAGAGAACCCGCAGAGCAGTACGGAGGCGCGGGTCTCCGGCATCTTCGATCGCCCGAACCAAGGAAAAAAGTTCCATCCTCGTGTCTGGGAGGAACCAGTATCCGATGAAGTCTTTTTCCTCTTCCCCGAATCTGACTTCGTACTCCCTTTCGAGAGCCTGCCTTTCCGAAATGAAGCTCAACTGGGCTTCGTGCAAAATCTTCCGGGCCTTTTCCGCAAATGCTGCTGGATCAATCGACGAAACTTTGACGCTGCTAATCATCAACGCGAGGGGATCGAGCTCGACCCCAACACCAACACGGCCCGAAAAAGCCGCTTCGGCGATCGTCGTGCCCGACCCAGTCATTGGATCGAGCACAACTTCACCTGGTTCCGTCAGTCCTCTGATGAAAAGTCTCGGCAAAGCGGGAGGAAATTTGGCAGGGAAAGAATGGACGTTGTGCGGGAAGTAGGTGGTTCGAGAGCCTGCGAAACTCAGGTCCGCCTGTAACAGCCCCTCAAGAGCAACCCGCAAGCCTCGAGTGTGCCTAACTTCGCCAGCGTCTACGGCCTCTAAGTCCAGTTCCGTCTGATTGAATCGCACCAAAAGCCTCGATGGTCTGTCTCTCTTGTGCACGCTGAGGCGCTCAGCTACCGCTGGATGCCGTCGCACCACGGTGCAAAGAGTTTTCCACCAGTGCTGGCCAAAGTAGGTTGGCGTCGCGTGGAACAACTGAGTTCGTAGTTGGAGCTAATCAACCCGGGGGCCAGGTCATCCGGCGTCCCCCGAGCACGTGAAGATGCAGGTGGTAGATTTCCTGTCCGCTGTTCTCATTGCAGTTCATCACTAACCGGTAGCCCGATTCGGCAATGCCTTCTTTCTCGGCCACCTGGCGGGCCACCAGAATCATTTCTCCCAGCAGTTCCGCGTCTTCCGGTTGGACGTCGTTGGTGGTGGGAATGTGCTTCCGGGGAACCACCAGCACGTGCACCGGGGCCTGCGGGTTGATGTCGCGGAAGGCCACGATCCGCTCGTTCTCGTAGACGAATTCCGCGGGGGTCTTCCCTGAGAGAATGTTGCAGAAGACGCACTCGAGCATGGTTCCCTCCTCGACTCTCCGGACACGCTTCACCCGTGCAAACCACCATCACACGGGCCAATGTTAAGCAACAGCGAGGACAAAAGCAACGCCGCCGTTTCGGTACGCAGACGCCGCGGACCGAGACTCACCTGTACGAACCCGAGACGCACCGCTTCTTCCACCTCCGGGCGAGCCAGCCCGCCCTCCGGGCCCACGAGCACCGCGACCTCCAGTGGGCCCTCGGCAGGCAGCTCTTGAAGGAATCGAGCCGCGGGCAAGTCCGATCCCCTGTGTGCCACCACGCGGGCACCGCACTCCGCCACTTCCAGAAGCCATTTTTCCAGACTGACTTCCGGGGTCACCTCAAGGAGCACGGAACGCTGCGACTGCTTCATCGCCGCCACCGCGATGCGCCGCCACCGCTCCAGTCGTCCCCTGCTCGAAATGGGGCGCGACCGCTCCGTGCGCAGCGGACTGATCCGGGCCACGCCCAGTTCGGTGGCTTTTTCTACCAGCAAGTCAAATCTCTGCGGCCGGATCGTCCCCACCCCGAGAAGCACACGCCGGGCGCTCTCTCCAAAACCGGGAAGCCACTTCTCCGGCCGCAGCCACGCCCGGCCTCCTTCCAGCCGCGCGATTCGCGCCAGCGCCATCACTCCCCGCCCATTCGTCAGCGCCACCAACTCTCCCTCACCGTGGCGCGCCGAACGAACCATGTGGTGATACTCCGGTCCGCTCAACTCCACCATTTCACTCCGGTCCGAAAGCCCCGGGGCGTAGTACACGTCAACGTCGGCAAGTGCCGATTTTGCGGCGAAGCTCAATGCCTCCGACTGCCCGCCAATCATCCCGCTGCTCTCCAACCTTCGAACGAGATCCGCAGTCCCACACCGCGTACAGCAAGTGCTCAGAAAAACGCGCCCACGTCCACGATGCCCTGCAGGTTCCCCCGCTCGTCCGAGGCCACTTCCAGCCGCAGGGCTTCGATGTAGGGAAGCCTGATGTGCAATCCCGCCCCAAATCCCTTCAACCACCGACTGTGGCGCGGGCTCTGCCCGCGTCGCCAAACCACCCCGGCGTCCGCGAAAAGGGCAAGGTTCAGTCCGAACTTGAGGGTGGGCACGAGGCTCTCCGGCAGGGGGGACTCCCAGTATCTCAGAGGCAGCAACACCCGGCGCCATTCGAGCGAGAACAACATCCGATTGTCGCCTTCGAATTTCTCGAAGAAATGGCCCCTCACCCGCTCGCGGTAGCCGAAGAACACCCTGTCGTAGTTGGGCACTTCCCCGAAGCTGAGGGTAGCCGTGGCCCGTCCCGACAAACTCGCGGCACCTGGTCCCCAGTACCCTCTGAAGTCCACCTCCAAACGCTTGTAGTCCACCCAGCGCGACCCCAAGCCGTTCTTGATGGCGAGCACTTCGAAGTACGACCCATTCCACGGGTAAGCGCGCACGTCTCGCCAGTCGAACAGCACCTGCCCCACCACGGAGCCAAAGCGGTCGCGACCGCTCGGGCTAAGGATCACTCCCGGCACGTAGGGCACCACACGGCGATCGGTGTAGAACGTGCCGACGGCCAGATACACGCCATATCCGTACCGTTTGCCGAGCACCAGCTCCACTCGTCGTCGCTTCTCCCGGTAGGTCTGCACTTCCAGCGACTTGCTCCGAATAGAGCTCGAGGATAGACCGATCCGGCAGAACAGTCGATGCCGACCGCCGAGCCACGGATTGAAATAGTTGAATCGCACCGACGGATTGTACCCCGCCCACCCCACCACGGAGACTTCTTGCGCGCGACCGGCAAAATTGAGGTGCACAATGCCAGCACCGTAAGAGAATTTACGCACATCTCTCTCACTGATGAACAGAATGGGAAACGGGAAAATGTACCACCGTTCCCACACCTGCACGACCAGGGTGTCGCCCAAAGGCCCCGGTGCGAGGCGTACCTCCACTCGCTCGAACAGCCTCAGGTTGAAAACACGGTCCCGGTCCTCGGCCAGGCTGGCCGAGTCGGGTACGTCGCCCACTCGGGTCCGTAGTTCCCGGGTGATCACCCATGGCTTGGTGTGGCGATTCCCCACCACACGGATGGCCACCACCTTCCGCCCCTCTGCGCTCGCCACTCTCGCCACGACCGGGTAGGTCAGCACAATCCCCAGCGCGCCGTACAGCAGCCACCTCCGCAGCTCCGCCCCGACGCCCTGCCTCCTCCCTTTCACCGCAACCTCAGCACGATCATCGTGATGTCGTCGTAGTCCGGGCATCCCTGACTAAATCCGCGCACCTCACGCAGGATGCGATCCCGCAATTCCTCGGCTGTGCCACCTTCCCACTCCGATACCAGTCTCCGCAGGCGGTCCTCTCCGTACTCTTCTCCATCGGGATTGAAGACTTCCGTCACTCCGTCCGTGTACAGGAGCAGGACGCTGCCGGGCTCGAGCGACACCTTGAGGTCCCGGTACCTGGCCTCCTCCACAACCCCGAGCACCACGTCACTCCCCGCGAGGGTCCTTACTTCGCCGTTCGGGGTTCGCAGGATCGGGTAGTTGTGACCAGCATTGGCGTAGGTGAACCGGCCCCGATGCGCATCCAGAACCCCGAACAGGAATGTCGCGTAGCGATCGGCGGCCGTGCTCCGGGCGAGCTGCCGATTGAGCCTGCCCACAACCTCCGAAGGTGAACGTTTCTCGTCGGCCAGCACCCGAAAAGCCGCTTGCAGGTTGGCCATCAACAGGGCAGCAGGCACTCCTTTGCCGGCCACGTCCCCAAGTGCGATGCCCAATCGATCTTCCGTGTACACCACGAAGTCGTACACGTCACCGCCGACTTCCCGGGAGGGGAGGTTCAAGGCAGCCACCTCCAGCCGGGGTAGGTTGGGGCTCGCCGCCGGCAACAATTGCTTCTGGATGTCCCGCGCGATGGCCAGTTCCTCTTCCACTCGACGGCGATCCAAGATCTGACGATGCAGTCGCCCGCTCTCCAGAGCCACCCCCACGTGTCCCGCCAGGGTCGCCAGCAACCCGACTTCTTCCGCTGCGAACGACCTCCCCAGTGCGGGTTGCACCTCGATCAGGCCGAGGAAAGTCTCCCGATACCGCACCGGCACCAGCAAAGTGGACTCCGTCCACTCAGCCGGCAGCGATTTTCCTCCGCCTTCGCGCAACACGTCCCCCGCAAGCACCGGCACGCTGAGCTGTCGGACCGTGTGCGACACTTCCGGTTCCAGCGGTTCCGCGCTGGATCCCGACACCCTGCGCAGCGTCCCTCCGTCCGGCTCTTCCAGCCACAAACGAACGCTGCCCAGGCCCAGCTCGCCTTCCAGACTGGCCTGAAGCCGGTTTTCAAGCTCGTCCGGATCCAGAATCGAAAGCACTTCCTCACCCGTCCGCTGCAAGACGACCCTCGCATCGGCCAGCTCGCGAGCGAATAGGCGCTCGATGCCACTCTCCAGCAGATGGGCCAGCGGCTGAAAAAGAAAGATCGCCACCATGAGGAACAACAGCTCGAGGGCTGGACCAGTGTGCCCCAGAGCCGCGGTCGTGAGCCGCTGTACCTGCCGATAGGCCAGCAGGTAGACCCCCGCGATCAGCCCAACCGACAGCGAAAAAACGACGCCGCCGCGGAGGATCATCCGGACGCCGAGAAACTGGTACCGGATGATGGCCCACGCGAGCGCCGAAGCCCCGAACACCAGAGCCGACAACAGGAAACCGTGGGCGATCCAGGGCGAGAGCCGAAACGGTAGCAGACGAGGCACGAGAAAAGCGAGGGCGTACGTCCCGACGCTGAGCATCAGGCCCAGCAGTACCAGGTTTCCCTCCTGCCGGATCCTCAGATCCTGCGTGGCTGCGTACCCCCGCGCGATGAAGAAGAGCGCGGCGACGGCAAACACCAGATCCACAAGCACGAAGGAACCGGCGTGAAACCGTACGAGGGCCTCCGCGCCACCGGTCGCCAGGGCCACCAGAATCCGAAGAGGCAGCAGGATTCCGCGGGCCCAGTCCATTGTCCCGATACCGAACTCCAGCGACTCAGGCGCCAGCCAGATCACGAGGAGATGAAAGACGTAGGGCAGGTAGAGCCAGTAGACCAGCCGGGGGAGACGCGTGTACAGCACGTGCTCGGAGGGATACTGCAGCGAAAGCGCCAGTAGCGTGGGGAAAAACAGTTCCCAGATCGACCCCAGCCGGTGCAGCACGACGGGGATTTCCCCGTACTGTACCTCAATGAGCAGGCCAATGCCCGCGTTGAAAGCCCCGAGAGCCGCGAAGAGGATCATCCACGCGGCGAATCGGCTCACGCGGACCTGACCGGCTTGCCGGTAGGTAACGATACCGAGAAAGAAAAGCACAAACGCAATCGTCAGGTAGATCGCCGCTCCGAGTGTGGGCAGGATCGCCGTCACGCCGCCTTTCCCCCGATCTTCTTCACCAACGTCACCAGCGTGCCCCCGTGACTGAAATCGAAGTCCACGCGGTCCATCAGGGCTCGCAGGATAAAGATGCCCCGGCCGCTGGCCTTCAACAGATTTTCGGGAGCAAGGGGATCCGCGAGAGAAGACGGATCGAATCCTTCCCCTTGATCCTTCACCTTCACCCGCACCTCTGAAGCGCCGACGGACACCGTGACCACCACGCTCTTCGAAGGATCCAGCTTGTTCCCGTGATGAATGGCGTTACTCAAGACCTCCGTGAGCGCAATGGCGATGCTGTCCCGGTCGTCTTCCGACGGAACCCACGGCGCCAGGTACCGTTCCACAGCCGCTTCCACTTCGGCGATCTTCTCCGGCTTGCTCGGAATCTCGATGCGAAGCGGGGCGGGAAGCGATCGTTTACCGCGTTCCTTCGTCATCAGAATTCCCAGTGCATGACCAGATTGACGAAATTGGTGAAGTAGGGGCGGGCGTTCAGATCGCGCACTTGCTGCCGCTGCACGTAGGCCCTCACCGTAGAGGCTCCCCGACCCAGCAGGGTGAAGCCCAGAATCGGCCCCCTGGCGATGTATCGCCCGAGTGGAACTTCCCGGTAGCCGCCGCCCGCGCTGAGCTGGAAGCGCGACTCCAGCCGCTCGTAGTAGCCGAACCCGAGGTCCAGCCGGGCGCGCAGGCCCAACGCCCGCCGCAGCAGCAGCCGGATACGCCACTCCGCACGGCCGGTCAACGGGCGTTCGGAGAACTCGTCCCAGTACAGGCGGCCGTTCTCCTCGAGCTCGTGACCGATCACCAGCAAGACGCGGTGGTTCCGGTCGAGATCCGCCCGTAACGAATCCTCCGCTACGAAACGCCTGTGCACGAAGCTCCGCGTCGCCTGCAACACGTCCTCGTAGTCGAAGTCCACGTAGTTTGCGAGCACTTCGAATCGCTGCACCAGCCGAAGCGCCCGGTTCGGCCGAACCTCCACAGCCGGCGCCAACCGGAACACCCGGTTCCAGTGATTGTCACCACTCCGCTCCCCCCAAATGTAGACCAGGTGGTACAGGCCGATGCTGGCGTGAGCCTCCAGCTTCAGGTGCTGCCCCAGATAGTGTTTCCAGACGAAGGCCAGGTCAAAACGAACCTGGTCGTGGTCGTCGTAGTTGTTCGTGTCCGGTGTGTCGTACTGCAGTCTGCTCGACCGTAGTGTCACCGACAGGGAATCGTTCGAGCCCGGCGTGAGACGCAGCCGCGACGCCAGGGCGAAGAAACTGGAAACATTGTCCGGGGCCACGAAAGAGACTCGGCTCGAGAACGGAGTTCGAACTTCGGCAGCGGGCAGCAGGTAGCGCACTTCGTGCGTCTGGTACTGAATTTCCACCTCACCGCTTCCCTTCTGCCCCCAGCGGGTCAGCCGAATGGTGTTCAGGAAACTCGCCTCGTTCCGCTTCCTCGCGCGCACGGGCTCGCCGCGCGTCACTTGCTTCACTTCCACGGCCTCGCGGCCGTACTCCGTGCGCACGAATGCCTTCACGCCCAGGGGAAGGCGGTAGTGAAGGCGATTCTCCACGCGAACGCTCGACTCCACCAGTTGTTCGCGGTCGAGCTGGACGTTGATGTAGTTGTCCCGCCGGTACCTGTCCCAGCGGATCTGCACGCTGTCCGCCGCGCCAGCCTGGAACTCTCTCCCCACCAGGTAGCGAAAGCGTTGATCCTCGTTGCGCCGATTTCCCAGCCGACTGCCGCCCCAGGAAAGCAGACCCTCTTGTCGATAGCCGCCCGAGGTCCAGTCCCTAACTTCCCCGGTCACCTCCCACCGTGCACCCCAGTCGTGGTGGCGGTATCGCACTTCGTGCGCGGGCCCCGCTTCAGCCCGTCCGAACACCCACCGGCTCCCACGAAAATCGAGCCCAGCGTACAGGTCCTGTCTGCTGAAATCATTGGGCAGTCCCGACTGGCGATCCCAGAAGCGCAGCACGCGAGCCCCTGTGCGCACGGAAAGAACCTCGCGCAGGGGCCGCGAAAGCTCAACCCTGAGCGCGTGGTCGTCCTTCCAGCGATCGCTCCCTCCGGAAAGAGCCAGCAGAGAGCTGGACAGCATCTCATCCAGGGAAACACGCCAGGAAGAGGCGAGTGAGCGCGAGTACAGCGCCCGCCAGGCCCACCGGTAGCTGTTGAATTCTTGCTCGAACGTGGCGGAGATTCCCCGCCGGCTCTGGGCCTCCACCGGGCGGGTCTGAATCGCAACGAACACACAGAAGACCCAGGTGTGTGATACGGTGAGGGTGAGGAGAAGTTTACCGCTCATTCGCGGTTTCTTGCTCTCCCTGAGGTTCCGCGGTCGGGACCGGCGCTTCCGTGGTCTCCCGGCTTCTCCATCGCATCAAAGCCTTCAGTCCCGTCCGCTTCTTCGGTGGCAAGACGTAGGGAGGCGCCAGTCGCTGAACCTGGCGGCGGTCGTTGGGGATCACAGCTCCCCCACTGATCACCAGCTTCAGCGCCTCTTCGATCGGCATCTCTAGCTCGATCACGTCCGCCCGGGGAACGAACAACAAAAACCCGGACGTGGGGTTGGGCGTGGTGGGGACGAAGACGCCCACCAGATCCTGCTCGATCTTGTCCTGAATTTCTCCGCGCGTGTCCTGCGTGTAGAAGGCAATGCAGTAGGTCCCTTTGCGGGGATACTCGATGAGCACCGCGCGCTTGAAGAACTCCCGCCGCTCGGCGAAGAACGCCTTGCTGATCTGCTGCACGGTCATGTAGATGCGGTTCACTAGCGGCACGCGGGTGATCAGACGGTCGCCAATTTCGATGACCTTGCGCCCGAGGTAGTTCCGGGCAATCATGCCCGTGAGAAGCAAAATCACCAGCAGAGCCAGCAGCCCGAGACCGGGGATTCTGACCGAGCTGTATTCGTACCCGAAAGCCTCCGCCAAAAGGCGATTCACCAGATTGCCGAGCAGACCGTCCAGCGCCAGGAAAAGCTGATTCAGGATGTACACGGTGACGGCCACCGGCACCAACACCAGCAGGCCCGTCACCAGGTAGTTCCGGAGCTTACGATTCCAGCTCTCTTTCTTCCGGTCGCTCAAAGCACGTCCTTCGCCTGCGTCAACAGCCGAACGCCTTCCGGGCTACGCCTCCGCATCCCACCGTTCCCGCTGGCCGCTCGAGTCCCCCACCGCGGCCGCCGAGCACCCACACAACCCGCTCTGGGAAATCACGCCGACGGCCCTTCTTCCTACCGGTGAAGGATTCAGTCTTTCTTCCTTTTGCGCACCACATAGATCTTTTCGTTCGGCTTTCCGAGCCGGTATTTCTCCCGAGCCACCTTTTCGAGGAACGCGCGGTCTCGCCGCAGCCGCTCCAGATCCGCAGTGAGGCGCTCCTTCTCGCGCTGAAGCTGGTCGATCTCCCGCACAATCCGGTTGCGCATCCGGAGCAGGCGGACGTAGTTGTAGAGTCCGTAGTCGCCGAAGACGAACACGTACACGAGAAAACCGGCCAAGCCGATGTAGAGCCAGCGGCGCAGCTTGGAGCCGGAGCCGCTGGCCCTGACGCTCGTTCTCATGTCCCGCTCAGAACTTCCTGCGAATCACGCCGAGGCCCGCGTACACTGCGGCCTCCTGCAGCTCCTCCTCGATACGCAAGAGCTGGTTGTACTTAGCCACTCGGTCCGTGCGGCAGGCCGAGCCCGTCTTGATCTGACCGGTGTTCGCCGCCACCACCAGGTCGGCAATGGTGGTATCCTCCGTCTCACCGCTCCGGTGGCTGACCACGGCAGTGTACCCGGCCCGCTTCGCCGTCTCGATGGCGTCGAGCGTCTCCGTCAACGTCCCGATCTGATTCAGCTTGATCAGGATGGAATTGGCCACACCCATCTCGATCCCGCGGCGCAGCCGCTCCACATTGGTGACGAAGAGATCGTCGCCCACGATCTGGATCTGACCGCCCAGGCGCTCGGTGAACACTTTCCAGCCGTCCCAATCATCCTCGGCCAGACCGTCCTCAATGGACACGATCGGGTACTTTTCCACCAGCGCCGCGTAGTAGTCGACCATCTCTTCAGCCGTGAGTTCTTTGTTCTCGGAGGCCAGAATGTATTTCTTCTTCTCGACGTCGTAGAACTCGCTGGCGGCCGGATCCAGCGCGATGAAGACCTGCTCGCCCGGCTTGTAGCCGGCTTTCTCAATGGCCTCCATCAACAAGTCGAGCGCTTCCTGATTCGATTTGAGGTCGGGCGCAAAACCGCCCTCGTCGCCCACGGCCGTGTTGTACTTCCGGCTCTTGAGCACATCTTTGAGGGCGTGAAATACCTCCGCACCCATCCGCAGTGCCTCGGAAAATGTGGGCGCGCCGGCCGGCATGATCATGAATTCCTGAAGATCAACGTTGTTGTCCGCGTGCTTCCCGCCGTTCAGGATGTTCATCATCGGCACCGGAAGCGTGCGGGCACCAACGCCTCCGATGTACTGGTAGAGTGGCATCTCGAACTGATTAGCCGCGGCCTTGCACACCGCAAGGCTGACGCCCAGAATCGCGTTCGCGCCGAGACGGCTTTTGTTCTTGGTGCCGTCCAGGTCGATCAGGATCTGGTCGATGATGGCCTGATTGGCCGCATCCTCCCCAATGATCTCCTCGGCGATGATCTCGTTGATGTTGGTGACCGCTTTCACCACACCCTTGCCGCGGTAGCGGCTGTCGGCCTCGTCGCGCAGCTCCACCGCTTCGTGTTCGCCCGTACTGGCCCCCGAGGGGACAGCCGCTCTTCCGATCGCACCCCCTTCCAGGATCACATCCACTTCTACCGTAGGATTGCCACGCGAATCGAGGATTTCACGTCCGATGACGTCGACGATTGTGGTCATGCTTCACCTCCAGTTTGCCCTTGTCCGGCTTCCTGCGAACCAGCACGGTCACACGATAGACGCAAACACCAACCAGCCAAATGCTGCACCGGCGAGGGAACAAATCCCGTTCACGACGTCGTTGTTCATCCATCCAAACCCGCGCAGATGCTTCGAGCTCGTCCCGCAGTGAACGGTACGTTCCGTCTGTTTCCCGCAAACGGCGCAGACGTATTGCGCTTGCAGTGTGGCACCCAGAAGACTGTCGACCAAGCTCGCTACCAGTCCCACCCCTCCGACGAGCCAAACCCAGGCCCAAGGGAAATCTGAAGCCACCCTCGAGTCGCAAGTCAGCGCACCCACCACACCGATCACCGTCCCGCCCAACCAGGCCGCCACCAGACCCGGCAGTGTCACTCCTCCCGAGGCTCCAACCGGCACAGGCTTAAGCGAAAGCGCTGACCGCGGCGGCCAACCCACGAGCACACCCAGTTCCGTGGCCCAGGTATCAGCAGTCACGGCGGCCAGGCCCGCCAGGTAGATGAAGTACACAGCCTCACTGCCAGTCCAATACCACACGAGGACCAGCGCTGCAGCCAGCCCACCGTTGGCGAGAACCTGAGCCAGATCCCTGCGGTCCGATTTTTCGAACTCCGACACGATCTCGCCGCGGAAGCGACGAGTCAGTTTCGACAGCAGGCTCGAGAATATGAAGAACGCGAGTATCGGCGCGGCGAACGTCCAGCCGCCCAGACCGAAAATCACGCTGCCCAGCAGGAACGTGAGCGTCGCCCCTCCTGCCGTGAGAAAGCGAGCCAAGTACGACGCCCCTGCGACCAGCGCAGCCAGCCCCACGCCGAACCCGAACAGCTCCTGCGAAGCCGCCCCGCCCTCGAGGAAGACGTCCAGCACGAGTCCTGCGGCCAGTGGCGCCGTCAGATTGTCGGATCCCCACGCGGAAAGTGCCTCCGCCGCGGTCGCCAGGATAGCTCCCAGCGCCGCTGCCAGGGCAGCGCGCCCCAGGGACAGCACATCGCCCAGGAAAGGTCCCGCCGCCACCAGCGTGAGCCACAGGACAACGAACGAAGCCACGAACATGGCCGCAGAACCCTGTAGCGATTTCTGTTCCAGCGCGAGACGAAAACGCAACGGCCGCCGTGCGTGCTCTCCCACCGAAGCTGCCACCGCGTCCGCCACGCCCAGCACCAGCATTGCCCCCACGATCGCCACAGGGTGCGAGCGCCAGAACCAGAGGAGCAGCACCAGGAACGCCACCGGGTAGAAGACCGTCCCGTAGCTCACCCGTTCGGTGGCGTGCATCCCCTGAAAGAACCCAAATCGCAGGCCACCGTAGTTCAACACGATGAATATCACCGCCAGCACCGCCAACGGCACCCAGCTGACGAAAAGGAAGGGCGTCGTGGCGACCAAAAGTCCCGTGATCACGTGCACCGATTTCCGGGTGGCCTCCACCGGCCACCCAAGTCCCCTGCGGATCAAATCCGCAGCGCCCACCAGCAAAATCAGGACCAGGAAGAAGAGCCCGAAATAACTCCAGTCCGACACCGCTTACCTCTTGGGGTTCCACCGCGCCATCCGGCCGAGAAGCTTGCCTCAACGCCACTGAGGCAAGATCATTCCGTTGTCTCACGCACCTGAAGACATGCCGTGTCACCTGATCGTGGGCAACACCGGCTGTCAATTACGATGGCGCCCCCTCACTTCCACAACCGCCCAACGGGTCAAGTACCCGCGGCGGAATGGTGCGGAGCGACTCGGCTGAACAAACAGCCCTTTCAGCACCTCGGCGCCCTGGGGTCTTCGCGAAAGTCTTTCACGGTTTTAGGTTACGCATTTTTTGCCTCAAAATCAACCGACAACGGCTGGGGCGGCTCCTTTTGAATTGAAGGAACACCGGGACCCGTACAGCAACCGGTCGCCTTTTCACAACTTATCCACAACCTTTTCAGAAAACCTCATCCGCCTTTCCCGGGCCGTCGGTGAACTCCTGCGAAATGTCATGGACTTACGCGCAATTCCGACATCCTGTGGCGGACACAAATCGACCACGAAGGAAATTGGATTTGTATATTGAAATTCATGAACTTAGGCCATGGCAACTACGTCACAATCAGCCGGATGGGTGAACAGTTTCCGACCAGCCCCTGTCGATTGCGGAATCCCCGCGCCTGCGCGTAGGCACGTCGTTCCACAACTTATCCACAGCTTTCGCAACTTTTCCACACCAGGGCTCACTCCGTTCGCCCTCGCTCCGACCCGCAACGATGAACCGGAGGGAACCTACGATAGGCTGAGACTATCGCGGGCGTCGGTCCAGGAGCTTCGTGAGTCCCGCCTGCCAGATCGCGGTTCGGGTCCGCCCATTTTTGACTGGACGTACCACCGAAGCCATCCCGGAGCCTCCGGGTTTTCCGCTCTCAGGTCTCGCCCCGATCGTCTCCGACGGCCCCCAAAGGTGAGGCAGCTCCCTGAGATGGCCGGTTCCCTAACCCCACCCGACAGCAGCCGCCGCCCACAATCGGTTTGCTTGCCGTCATCCGCCTCGCTATATTGCGAGTGGTCCGGTGTTCGGGCACGAAAAGGAGTGACGTTGGAGCGGCCCAAACTGAAAATCCTCCTCGTTGGCGACGGCGACGACGCTAGGCTCGCGGACCTGGCCCGCCTGATTGGAGAAACGGGCCACACTCTCCTCCGGGCGCGGGACGCGCAGGAAGCCCTACGCGCGGCCGACTCCCATCTACCGGACGCGATAGTTAGTGGAGAGCTCACACCCCCGCTCGATGGCGTCGAACTCTGCTGGGCTATTCGTAAGACATCCCGGGTACCCCTGAGCGTGTTCGTGCTGACCGCCCGCAAGGTGGACTCCTCGCTCCGGCTACGAGCCTACCGGACCGGCGTCGATCTGGTGGCCTCCCCCGCCACGACCGCGCAGGAGTTGATGGAATTCCTGCAAACGCAGGTGACGCTCCGCACAGCCATGCAGCTTCCCGAGCTAGTGGCCGCTGGGAATCTCCGGGTCCTCCACCCTCTCGCCCTGCTGGAGATCGTCACGAACGCCGGGCTCAGCGGCCGGCTCGAGCTCCGAGCACCCGGCCAGCTCAGGGGCAGAGTGTACGTGCACAAGGGACAGGTCGTCCACGCGGAAACGGATGACAAAAGCGGGAAGGAAGCGCTGCTACAACTGGCTGGTCTCACCGACGGAAGTTACGCTTTCTACCGCGAGAACCTCTCCCCCGAACGAACCATCACGGAACCCACCCCGCAATTGATTCTCGATCTCGCGAGATCTCTGGACGAGCGCTCCAGCGGGTCTCAGGCCGGTTGAACCCTGCTGCTCCACGGCCCGCGCTCCGATAGGGACCCGGGACCGCCAAAGCGCGAGGCCCACCGAAGGCTTCTCCCCGAGCCACCGAAGCTCGGCTGCGGGGCTGGGTTCACACCGCGAGGGCACGTCCTTCCACACCATCGGGCACGCGTCTGCCGGTCAAAGCTAAGAGGGTGGGGAACACGTCGGCCGTGCGACAGGGCGCGTTCTCCACCGGGTGGCTCCACAGGATCGGCACAATCATCTGTTCGCGGAGGAGCGCTCCGTGGGAGGACTTGTGCTCCGGCCATTCGAAATCGGCGCGCAGGTCGTAGCCCTTAGCAGCGCTCAGCACCAGGTCTCCCGAGCGCGGGGATTCGAAGAGCTGCAGGATTTGAACGAGGGCGTCGGGGTAATCCGTCGTGAAGGTTGCTTCCAGCGATTCGTCCCAGCTCATCCTCTCTGGGAGGGGAGGGTAGCCGAAGGGATCGCCTGCCAAAGGCGTGTACACCAACTGCCCATCGACCTGGCGAAGGTTGGCCGCGCCGCGTCGGCTCATGATGTGCACGCCGCCCCGGTAGTCCCGGATGGCCAGCACATCGACCTCCGGCCGTTCCAGCAGAGCCAGAAGCAGGTCGCTGTCCTCGCTGTCCAGGTCCTGCCGGTACGTACGACCGAACCAGCCGCGGCTGTTCTGGAAATACACGTTCGCCATCGCGTTGCCGGAGATCATCACCGCGGCCTTCGGCCTTCTACGGAACACGCGCGGGTAGTCCAGGGACGGGAATCCCCTTCGCTCCAGGAACCCCACCAGGTCCAGGTGCGTGTGCGTCCAGGTCATCCCGTGGTCGCTGAGGACGACCCAGAGGGTATCCTCGTAGTCGCCGACACGCCGAAGGACCCGCACAGCTTCCCCCACTACTCGGTCGAACCATTTGTAGGCGGCGACGACGCGCCGGTCAAAAGGATGGGATCGGTGAGTGAGGGCGTCAACCCCTGGGAAAACCACCACGATCAGATCGTTCGCCCGGTTTCTCAGGGCGCGCAGCAGGT
>CAYXFI010000039.1:0-17870 GCA_964464205.1 uncultured Cytophagia bacterium | reverse complement strand
CTAACGGGCGGCAAGCGAGCTATCCCCAAGCTCATCGTGTTCTCGGGCAGTGGCCGAGAACTGTTCCGCTGGGGACCGCGGCCCCATTCGGCCCAGGCGCTCTTCGAGCGAGCTACCGCCCTCGGCCAGCCCAAGGAGGATGCATTGAGAGAGCTCCACGCCTGGTACGCCAGAGACCGCTGCAGCAGCCTGGCAGCAGAACTGCTGCACCTACTCCGCCCGTTTTGTAGCCGGCAATGAGCGGACCGACTATTCCTCCACTCCCCGCCATTCCGGGGCATACGTCACTACCGCCTCCTGGAGTTCTTTCACCCCGGCAGAAGCTAATCCCGAATGAACCTCCGCGGAAAAGTGACCACGGGCATTTGCGGGAAGAATTCCCCCGTGTAGATTGTTGCTGACAGTTCGGAACGGGCGCTCGCGCCGCACCACTCGCCCACCCTGCGGTACGTTCGCTCCGAGCCCACCATGGATCCCTCGACCGGGAATTCGCCGAGAGGTCCAATCGGAAGGCTGGTCCAGGACCCAAGTGCCGCAGAACAAGTCGGCGCGAGCGTCGGCTCCCTGGGAGTCGTGCTCACGCGCCCGGCTATTGCGAAAATCGGTGTAGTCGCGCTCTTCCGACTGGACTTCCGGGCGTCCCGGCTCGACGGGCTCGGGCGTGCCCGGAAACTCACGCGCAGGCGGAACCGACACCGTTGGACGCAGGCCGTTCCAGCCCGCGATGCCGTCTGCCGGTCCGGTCGGAGCGTGGGGTTCGCGGAACTGACCGCGTGCTCCCATTCGCGACGGGGAGCATCATCGAGAGACGACAGCTCGGCCTTTCGCTTTTGCGATGGCCGAGAGCGGGGCGGAACCATCGAGAACCCATGTCCCGGCAACAAGCGGGGTCCAAAGACCGACGTACCAAAGGAGGCGAGAATGAAAACTCACAGGAACATCTCACCACTACCGGGCATCGTCGCCGTGCTGGCGGTGTCGCTGACGGCGCTCAACGGTGCGGCCCAAGAAAGCAGTCTCGAGCGCACCCTGGAACGTTTGTCGGAAGACGCTGCCCGGCGGTACGTAGCGCCAGTGTCGTCCGCGTTGGGTGCGGACCTGAACGGAGGCTGGTTCCATCGGGCTCCAGACCCGCGCATCCTTGGTTTCAACCTGGAGCTCGGACTCACCGCGATGGCCTCCATCTTTCCGGACGACGCAACCCACTTCTCCACCAGTGGCACCTTCACTTTCAGCGTGTCGGAGGCTCAGGAGCTCACAGCAGACGTGAGCGACGCCCAGCTCCGTTCCGAGCTCATCGATGCCCTCACCAGCACCCCCTCCCGCGTGACGATTGAAGGGGCCACCATCATCGGGAGCCCCGACGACCCCGTCAAGATCCGCTACCCGGGCGGTACCTACAACACATCCCAGGGCGCAGTCAGCGTACCACCTGCAGAGCTAGCGCTCCCCGTGGCAGGTCTGGGCGAACTGGCCGACGCCGGAGCGCTACCTTTTGCAGCACCGCAGGTCACTGTGGGAACGCTGTTGGGAACGGAAGCCACTTTCCGTTTTCTACCGCCCAGCGAGCTGGTGCCGGAACTGGGAGAACTCAAGTATTTCGGCTTCGGCATCCAGCACAACCCAATGGTCTGGTTCCGCGACGTGAATCTGCCCTTCAACGTGGCCGTCGGATTCTACTCCCAGAGCCTGACAGTGGGCGATGTCCTGGACATCCAGACGACGGCCTTCGGGCTCAACGTCAGCAAGCGGCTCGGCTTCCGATTTCTGAACATCACCCCCTACGCCGGCTTGATGCTCGAAAAAGCCGAGATGGAGGCTACCTACCGCTACGTGATCGACACGCCCGCCGGGGAGCGGGTGGAAGACATCCGCTTCAGCCTCGAGGGCGAGAACAAAGCCCGCTTGACTCTGGGGCTCAGCATTCGCTTTCTGATCGCCAATCTCAACTTCGACTACAACATCGCCAAGTACAGCTCCGCCACTGCCGGGCTCTACTTCGCGCTCTGATCGGCCATCTTTAAGCCCGGCCGCTTCTTCCACGACGTCGGCCGGGCTGTTGACCCTGGTTTCCCGTCGAGAGTCGCTGTTCGTGCACTGAGCACGCAGGGAAGTGGGATCGGACCATCTACGAGCTACCGACGCGGATGACAACACGACCATCCCAGTCGGCAACCGACCGAACGAGCGGTCCCCCACCGACACGACAAAACAGCCCACCACGGAGTCCGGAGTCTCAACGCCACTGCCGTTCCGACCAACTACCGCAGGAAGAGAAAGGCCGGTTGAGAGGCTGCGTGGACCTTTGACGAGAATCTCGGTCGCACCCGCCTCCGCCTTGGCAGGAGACCTTTCCAGAAGCCTCTTGGGGGAGAAGGATACGCTGCGGTCTCCTGCGGGGGTGAAGCTCTTCGGCTTCGACCGGGCGCCTGCTCCCCGCACGCTCCCGAAGGCAAGATTTCTGGGCCCACCGTTCCCCGTAGCTAACCCCACTCACGGAAACAGGGGTCTGTCGATCCGCGGTTGAGCCGCCCCGGCGCGCGGCCGGGCGGTCCGGTTGCCTAACGACCCAGCGTCCCTCCCACTCGCAACGCCCGGCCTCGCCAATCTCGGAGGTCCAGCGGGGGCTGGCTGCTTCGCTGCCTTCGCTTAGCGTGCGCGCTTGGGCCCTGTCCGCAGCCCTTCCGCCGGTGGTCGAGAGTCTCCCCCCGCCGGAATTGCGCGATCTGCAAGCAGGTCATTCCCCCAGTACCAAGCTCACCTCGTAGCGCCGCGGCGGTTCCAGGTTGCTTTCCATCGGCGCGTAGTTGTAGTTGGTCAGATTCCGGCAACTGAAGCGCAACCGCACCGACCCCAGTCGCATTCCCACGTGCAGGTCCCAAAACTTCATTGGAACCCGCTGATTGATGGGGTAGACCTTGACCTGCTCGATGCGGCTCGCGTACCGGTAGTCCAGTTCGCAATCCAAACGCCCGCCTCGCACTGTCCACTGCAGCGTCACCAGCCGCTTGGGCCGGTAGGGCAAAGGATCGTGAAACTCGAGTTCCTCATGATGCATCAGCGTAGCGGAGGCTCGCAGCCCCACGGTCCAAACCGCGCCCAGCAACCGGATACGTCTACTCACGTCGGACGTCAGCTCCACACCTTGAATGCGCGCCCGGGGGATATTCCGGAACTGGATGAAACCCCGGATCAAATCCAGGTGCGCTTCGATGAGATCCCAGTACTCATTGCGGAATAGCGAAAAATCCACCACCCAGTCCGATGCCGGATACAGGCGCGCACCCAGATCGTAGGCCCAGGAGCGCTCGGCGCGGAGTCCGGGGTTGGGCCGCACGGTGAAATTCTGGATCTGCACTTCCAGGAAACGCTCCACAATCGTCGCCGCTCGGAAACCGCTCCCGGCCGAAGCCCGAAGAGCCACCGCGCGGCCGGGCTGCCAGTTGATGCCCAGCCGGGGGCTCAGGAGATCCTCCCGCCGTCCAGAATCCAGCCGGTAGCGATCGTACCGTAGGCCCAGAATCGCACGCAGCTCTCCGGTCAGCCGGATCTCGTCCTGCACGTACGGGGCGAGGAATAAGCCCCTGTGTCTGCCGAAGTACCGCGCGCTGCCGCCGTCCTGCTGCACCTGAAAGCCGATCGTGAGGCTGTGATGCGCTCCGGGGAGCCAGTCCACCTGCACCTCGCCCCCCTGACCGAGGGCCGGGTTGAAGTCCGTCGGGCGGCTCAGGTAGCTCCCCATCAGCGTACGCACCACCGAAACCCTGCCGCTCACCGCCAGCCGTGGACTCAGCGGAAGGGTGAGCTTCGTGTACGCGTTGAGTTGATCCACGTGCGCCCGGTTGTTGAGCTCGGTGGGATCCACTTCGTAGGGGTGATTCTGACCCTTCCACTGGATGAAAAAGCCCCGGCTGATCCAGCTGTAGGCGACGTAGGTGATCCAGCGCCCACCGCGGCGGAACCGCCGGGACAGGTGGAGCGTGCCCGCGAACTTCTTGGAGTCCCCAAGCTGCCTGTAGCCCGTGTCCATCGTGCGCCCGAGAGATGCCCGCAGCGCCCAACGACCGAACCGACGAGCGAGGGAGAAGCACGAGCGAGTGTAGTGAAGCCGATCCCAGTCCGTCCAGATCCACTGGCGGTAGACGGGGCGGTCGTATTTGCCCATCGTGAACCCGAAGCGCACCCGATTGGCCCGCGGCTCTTTCGTGATGATGTTCACCACTCCGCCCAGGGCCGAAGCACCCCACAGGGCCGAACCCGCTCCCTTGACCACCTCGATTCGCTCCACCTCGTCGGGAGGAATCATGTCCCAGTTGAATTCCCCGGTGTCGCTCGCGTACACGGGCACCCCATCGAGCAGGAGCAGAACCTTGTTGCCCGCCCCGAGCGTGAAGCCGGTAGATCCGCGCACGTTGATCTGGTTGCCAACGAAGTGGACCCCCGGCACCATCTCGATCGCCTGAGCGAGGTCGAGCGGGTTCCGACGCCGGATCTGCCGTTCCGTCACTACGGAGATGGACACGGTGGCGTCCCGGAGAAGCTGCTCCCGTTTGGCCGCCGACACCACGATCGGGTCCACCTCGATGGCCGTCTCGTGCAGCTCCACGGTCAGGTCGGCAACCCTTCGACCCGGAAGAACCGCCACACCGCGGATCACCTCAGGCCGATACCCGATCATCCGCACCTGGATTTCGTACACGCCGGGAGGAAGCCCCCGAATCACGAAGCGCCCTTCCTCGTCGGCAGCCGCCCCGTAGCGCGTTCCCACTACGAGCACGTTGGCCCCCGCAAGGGGCGCTCGCGTACGCGCATCCAACACCCGGCCCTGCACTTCGCCCGTCCGCTGCGCGGCGGCACCCACAGCCCAGCCACACAGCACAGTCGCCACGACCGGCAGGCACAACCAGTTTCTGCTCGCGCGGAGGGGGGCGAAAATGCTCACGGTTGGGTGTTCTCCCAGCTCGCGTAGATGTCCACGCCGGTGACCGTTTCACCGGGAGCCACTACCACTCGTCCCGGCTGACTCGGACGGCGGGGATCGCGGTAGAACCCCACCGTGCGGAAATCGGTCAGGGGCATCCGCTCGCCGAGCCAGAAGACGGCGATGTACTTGTACGTGCCGTGCCTCACCGGCAGCCGGTAGTGAAACGGATTGCCCGTGACACTGAAATCGAGGCTGCGGAGGAAAATGATGTAGTCGGAGGGCTTCTGGGGGATTTCGGCGTAGGCCGCCACTGCGGTGGCCTCCGTGTTCGGCGGGTACGGCCCGTCGAAATAGATGGTGCCCTCGATGCCCCCGTCGCGGTCCACCACCGCCCAATTCGCGTAGAGATTGATCTCGTAGATCGGCTGCTCGGGAGTGAGCTCAAATCCCTTGGGACGGAACTCCTGGAAGGGATCGAGGGGAAGAGCCAGAATGTCAGCGAGGTTAGAACGAGTCCGCGTTCCGTACCACCACAGCCCAATCGCCTCGTAGCGGCCGTAGGGCAACTCCATCTCGTATTCCACGGTGTCTCGGAAAGTGTTCACGGAGTTCGGGCTGTGGTACAGCTCATTGATCGCGTGCGGCGGAAAGTGGGGTGCTACAATCAGGTAGACACCCTGCGTGTCCGCCGGTCGCTCGCCTCGGAAGATGATCTTCCCGCGCACCAGGCCGGGCAAAGGGGCAATCCCGTAGTCGCGCACGCAACCGCCCGCGGCCAGCAGCACGACCAGGGTCAGCAGGATTCTCCGGCCTCGGCGCATCTCTACCGAACCAACGTAACGCGAATGCTGCGCTTTTCCGCCGATGTGAGAGCTTCAATCCAGTAAACTCCGGACGCCACGGCCCTCCCCGCCGAATCGCGGCCCGGCCAAGCGAACCAGTGTGTCCCGGAGACAAGTCGCCCGCGAAAAAGACGGCAGACCGGACGTCCCGCGGCATCGAGCACGCGCACCGTCAGATCCGTTTCACGGCGGACCTCGAGCGAGAAACGCACCGACTGGTTGAAAGGATTCGGATACGGAGGCGAGAGGCGAAAAACGAACGGCACCCGATTCTTCCGGGCCTCGCTCGCGACACCCGCACTGCTCTGCACCTCGCTTCTCACAACCACAGGCTGTTCCAGCCACGTGGCCAGGCGCTCACCCATCTCGCGGGGCTGGTGAGAGGGCAGGAAATAGGCGGCGAAATCCAGCCGGAGATTCGGCTTCACCGTTCGCCCGGTCGCCAGCACGCCGATATCCCCGTACGACACGCCGTCCCCGGTGTCTCCGCCTTCCACCTGGGTGCCGTCGCTCTGGCCTCCAGTGCAGTCGTCCCGGTAGTAGAGGGTCTGTTGCGTCCCAAGCGTATCGGCAGCCGCCACGTAGGCGAAGAACGTGCCCTGGTCTCCGGTGGCCAAAATCCACTCGCGAATTGGCAAGTCCACGCGCCGATCCACCGAGTCCGGCTGGCCGTCGATCAGGATGCCGGAGTTGTAGCGGGTGAACAGCCGCATCCCGGTGGCGTTCGCGTTGAAGTCCCACGACTGCCGGATCAGCTCGATCTCCACGTCCACCAGCTCACCCAGGGTGGCCATATCCGTACCCCCGGTGACGCGTCCCGAGAAGGGGTAGAATTTCGTCTCCACGGGGAATCGGGCATCCTCGAACACCAGCGAACCAAATCTGATGGCCTGAATCGCCTGCCGTACGATCCGAACCACCTTCGGGGACGTGACCCGAATCGAGTCGGGGAACACGAAGAGATTATCCCGCTCGCTGGCGGCGTAGGGATTCCAGTCGCGGCCGAACGGCACAGTGAGGTTGAAGGCGGTCACGAGACCAACCATCCGGATCTTCTGCGTGTCGAAAATGTCCACGCCGCTTCCGAAGGGTGGAAGCAGGACCACGTCCTCCACCAGCCCGCTGGACGCTCCCAGCCGCACGCGGTACGCCAGGGTTTGCACTGCGTCAGTGTCAGGATCGTACGAGAGATCGTAGGGAGACGGCACCGCGGGAGCTTCCGTCGGGTAGCGGTACGCGTAGGCCCACGCTCGCGAACCGTCCACGGGATCGCTCACTTCGAGCTGCACGCGGACACCAACCGGGGCACCGTCGGGCCAGCTCTCCGGGGGCGCTTTGTCCCCAAGGTCGCGGCAGAGAAAAACCAGCTCGTCGTCGTCATCCACGAGGCCGTCGTCCTGCGCGAAGTAGCTCAGCCGAATGTTCACCGGATCCCAGGGGTCCACGATCGCTTTCCGTTCGTCGATCTGGAACGGAATCGGCTCCCACCGGGATTCATCGGCTCGGTAGGCGAGGATTCGGACTTGGTCCAGCGGTACTCCCGCGAAAGCACCCAGTTTCGAGCAAGGCACCACCACGGGATCGTAGGGCCGGTCGAGATCCGCTCTTTCCTGCGCTCCAAGGGAGATTGTGGTCCCAACTGTCAGGGCCAGTGCGACGGGCACTGCTTGCTTGAAAAGCAGCATCGCGATCCTCGCATCTGGTTCGCTGCGGCTGCGGCCGCGTTCAAAGTCGGACGTCCCTGTCCAGGCTGCGGTACTGGATAGCCTCGCTCACGTGCTGTGGCAGGATTTTCTCCTCTCCCTCCAGGTCCGCAATGGTGCGGGCCACTTTCAGGATTCGGTCGTACGCCCGCGCCGAGAGCCCGAGCTTCGTGATCGCCATTCGCAGGAGTTGCTGGCTCTCGGCGTCGACCTGACAGAACTTGCGGATCTCCCGCGTCTGCATGTGAGCGTTGCAGAAGATGTTCGGAAGGTCGCGAAAGCGCTCTAGCTGGCGTCCCCGCGCCCGGATCACCCGCTCTCGAATCACCTCCGACCGGTCGCCAGTCGGTTTGCCGGCCAAATCGTCGTACGGTACGGCGGGTACCTCGATGTGAATGTCGATACGGTCCAGGAGCGGTCCGGAAATGCGCGAGCGGTAGCGCTGGATCTGCGGCAGCGTGCAGGTACACTCGTGGTGCGGATCCGTAAGGTAGCCGCAAGGGCAGGGGTTCATGGCCGCAGCCAGCATGAACTTGGCGGGGTAGGTCACGGACAACGCCGCCCGACTGATGGTCACCCGCCCGTCTTCCAGTGGCTGCCGCAGCACCTCGAGTACGTTTCGTTTGAACTCGGGCAGCTCGTCCAGGAAGAGCACGCCGTGATGCGCCAAGCTGACCTCTCCCGGCCGTGGAACGTGGCCGCCGCCGATCAGCCCGGCGTCGCTGATGGTGTGGTGAGGCGAACGAAAAGGGCGGGTGGCCACGAGCGCGGTGTCGGGTGGCAGTAGCCCCGCCACGGAATGGATCTTCGTCGTTTCCAGTGCTTCTTCCAGTGTGAGGTCCGGCAGGATCGTGGGCAGCCGCTTGGCAAGCATCGTTTTTCCCGAGCCAGGCGGCCCGATCATGATGATGTTGTGTCCTCCGGCGGCCGCCACTTCGAGCGCTCGCTTCACGTGCTCCTGGCCTCGTACGTCGGTGAAATCCACCGGGTAGTGTCGGCTGCGGTCGAACACTTGGGCCATGTCCAGCCGGAAGGGTTGGGGTTGGGCGCCGCGCAGGAAATCGACCGTTTCGGCAAGAGAGCGCATGGGGTACACGTCGGCCCCGTCGGCGAGGGCGGCCTCCTTGGCATTCTCCATCGGCACCACCATGGCCCGGAATCCCTTCTCCCGGGCCATCACGGCCATCGGAAGCACACCGCGCACTGGGCGCAGGCACCCGTCGAGCGACAGTTCCCCGACCAGCAGCACCTGTTCGAGAAGGCTGTCGGGCACCACCCCGGAGGTCACCAGGATCCCAATGGCGAGGGGGAGATCGAAGGCACTGCCTTCTTTCCGGACGTCGGCCGGAGCCAGATTGACCGTGAAGCGCTGGAAGCGAACCCGTAGGCCCGAATTCTTGATGGCCGCGAACACGCGATCCTTCGCCTCCCGCACTGCCCCTTCCGGCAGCCCCACCAGGGAGAAGGACGGGAGTCCCCCCTCTTTGTGCACCTCCACCTGCACCGGATAGGCGTCGATGCCGAGCACGGCAGCGCTGAGTACCCTGGCCAGCATGTTTCCCCCACAGGCTAAGTCAAACCATCTCGACTACTTGACCCGTTTGAAAATGTGATAGCCTTCGGCGGTCTCCACGATGTCGCTGATCTCGCCTGGCTTGAGCTTCCGGATCGCCTCGTCGAAAGCCGGCGCGAAATCGCCCGGGAAGAAGTAGCCCAGATCGCCCCCTTGGGCCGCCGTCGGCCCGATGGACTTCTCCCTGGCGAGTTGCTGAAAGTCAGCCCCGGCCTTCAACTGGCGCAAGATCTCCTCCGCCTCCTGGCGCGTCTTGACCATGATGTGGTAGGCCCGCATCGCACCCGCCAGATCCTTCGGGCGCACGGCCGAAGTGGACTCCTTCCACATCCAGCCGGTGATCTGGACTTTCACCCATTTGTCCCGCTCCTCGATCACCTCGAGCTTGGTGCCCTTGTTCACCTTGGCGATGATGCGCCCGCGGGGGGTGTCGCGCAAGTTCTCCACATCCACATTCACGTACAGGATCCGAAGGAGCGCCTGCGCCGAAAGAGGCACCCGGCTCATCAGCACCGCACTCATTCCCACCAAGACGACCAGGCCGAGAATCCACCGCTTCTTCATCAGGCCTCCTGTCACCTCCGTGCTGCGTTACCCGTTCCAGTCAGTGCACATCTCCTTTCCGCACACATCCCAACCAGCGTACCGGCGCAGTAGCTGGATGGAACTCAGCTCACCTTCCGGGGACGCGTTTCGGATTGGGCGGCCAGAAGTTCCTGCACTTCCTGAAGTGTCGGGATTCCGGCTCGCCCACCCACCTGCCGGCACTTCAGGGCGGCCGCGGCGCTGGCGAATCGCACCGCTTCGGCGATTGTCTCTCCCATCGCCAGCGCGTACACGAAAGCCCCGTGATACACGTCCCCAGCCCCGGTCGTGTCCAGAGCTTCCACCCGGAACGCCGGCTGGTGGTACACGTCAGGACCTGCCTCCGCGAAATAGGAACCCCCGATCCCGCATGTGACCACAGCGGCCCGCACTCCGAATTCCAGCAGTTTCCGCACGGCCGCTACGGGATCGTCGTCTCCGAAGAAGCGCTGAGCGAACGTGTCTGAAACGACGGGGTAGTCGGCGAGTTCCAGGAACGCTTCCGTACGCTCGCGCACATTGCCGAGATCGAGCACAACCTGGCTGCGCGCCTCGCGGGCCAGCTCCACCGCCCGGAGGCAGGCCTCGGTCTCCCGCGCATCGGTCAGCAGCAACCGGCCGTCCTGAAGCAGGTCCCGCCGAATCTCGGCCGGTTGCAGATTGGCCGTGTTGCTCCGATCCAGCACCACGGTGCGCTTGGCCGTCTGGCTGTCGATCCAGATGTACGCCCGGGCCGTGCGAGAGTGAGGGTCGATAACTGCGCCCGACACGTCCACTCCAAATCCCTCGAGCTCCGACAGAACCTGCCTGCCGCAGGCATCGGAGCCGACCTTGCCCACAAAGCTCACCCTGGCGCCGAATCGCCCCATCGTGGCCAGCGCCGTGGGCACCGGTCCCCCACCCTGGACCGAGAACGACAGGAGATCCAGCTTCTCATCGGGCTTGGGGAAGTGGGGCAACAGCGCCAAGTGATCCAGCGCGCAGATTCCGATTCCGACGCAGTCGAAGTATTTCCCGTTCCTGCTCTGCATCACTGATTTCCCGCCGGGATCACCTGAGAAGTGGGCACCAGCTCCACCTCCAGTTCGGTGGGGCGACCGGCAACCACCTCCACCTCGCGCGTCACGCCCACGTGCTCCCTGGCCGCCACCGACACCGTGTAACTACCCGGAGAGAGCAACCACCGAACCCGACCGAAGAACGGATCGCTGCGTCTGGGTGAACCCGGACCCTCGCCGAGCTCGAGCACCCGCACCTCTCCGCAAAGCGGTGTACCGGTGAGCGCGTCCACGACCCGGAGCCAGAGACCTGAACCCCTCACTCGGTCGAAGAGGTAGTAGGCGGCTTTCGCAGCCTCACGCACGATGTCCGGCACCGCTTCCAGTTCCGGGAAGTACTCGTCGCCCACCTCCACAGTGAAGTCGAAACACCCGAGCGCGCCGTAGAGCCAGCAAGAGCTTTGACCTACCCGCCCGTTCAGCGGCATGGCCGCGTAATGCTCCCGGCCAGCACGCTTCTCCATCAGGCTCGCCATCTGAAATGCCATGTGTTCCAGGAGTTGCCGGTCCACAGGTCGCGCGTAGTTGGACCAGGGGTAAAGTACGACCTCGCCGTGACTGTGGTAGGAAATGCCAGCCACCGGCAGGACCTGGAGCGCGAAATCGCGGAACGCGCGAGTCTCCGGCTCGGAAAAGGGCCGAGGCCCTCGGTAGAACCAGCTCGTGGGGTCGTCGCTCCCGCCGTCCTCCCAATTGAATGCGAAGTTCCGGTTCAAATCCACACCGTCGCGCTCGGGGTCGAAGGAGCCATCTCCGTCGTTGTCCGTCAGATTTTTCCGCCACCAGGGAAAGTTTACGTGTTTCTCGATCAGGTACCGATAGCCATCCGGATTCAGCAGGGGAACCACGTAGATGGCCAACTCGCGCACCCACTCACGGACCTTCGGATCCCGCGGATACCGCTCGCACAGTTGCTCCGCGATGTGCAGGCAGGTCAGCATCCCCAGGGGTTCTCTCGCGTGGATTCCGCCGCTCAGGAGAATGGCCGGCTCGTCTTCGTCCTCCGCGACACGGTCGGATATCTTGAGAGCCCAGATGGGCTGGTGCCAGTAGGAGGACCGGCCGATCTCGATGCACCGGGCGATGTCCGGATGCCGGGCGGCCAACTGACGGAGACGCGCTTCCACTTCCTCCACCGTGGGCCAGCCAACCGGGGCGGTACCGGTCGTGTCCACCTCCACGATGAGGGCCACGTCCAGGCCGTTCCGACGCAGTGCGAGCAACTCCCAGCCCGTTACGTTGGCGTCCAGGTACTTGTCCGTCTGTACAATCACGTCCTGCACGCCCAGCTCGAACACTTTCTTCCGCTCCTCCGCCGAGGAGAAGAAGATCCTCACGGGAAGGCGGGTCTCCGCCTGTTGCCGGTGCCCGCGGTAGGCCCCGAGTAGGAACGGCAGCAGCAACCCCGCTACGAGCGCGACGAATGGGAGCGCTCGTAACAGGTAGCGCAACTCCCAACCCAGCCGGGAGCGAGCCCAACGTCCGCTATCGGGGAACCGTCTCATCTGCGTCTCATTCCTTCTGGCCCAGCCGTTCCGCCACGACCGACTGCAGCGCTTTGTGGGAACGGCGCACGTTGTCGAGAAGCGTCTTCGCTTCTTTGCTCGTCTCTTCGGCCCAGATCCGGTCCTGCAAAGCCCCCACGTTGATCACCACGTTCCAGTACGCTCCCTGAGCGCAGGCGAGGGCCATGCTGGCTGCCACACCCGCGTCGCTCACAGCGTTGGCGTTCCCGTGGCGCGCCACCGGATCCAACACGCCCATCAGCTCATTCACCGCACGCAGTACGCCGAGAGGAACCAGGGCCGCCCCTTTGGTCGCCTCCTCAATGGCGGCCTCTCGCGCAGCCTTTTGCTCTTCCGTCCGCTTCGGCATGCCGAAGGCCGCCATGACCCGGTCGAAGGCCTGGGTATCCTCGTCCACCGCGCGAAGCAAGCGATCTTTCAGCTCCTGCGCTCGCACCGCGGTCTCGTTCATCTGGTCCCAGTGCGACTCGTAGTCCTTGCGGCCCACGGTGAGGTTCGCCACCATCGCCGTCAGCGCGCCGGCGAGCGCTCCCGCCAGCGCCGCCACGCTCCCTCCACCCGGCGTGGGATCCTCCATCGAGACACGGTCGATGAAGTCGCCCAAAGTCAGGGAGGCAAGGGGCCCTCTCGGCGCCCGTATGCGATACTCGATGATCTTCTGCTCCGGATCGAAGGGGCTCAACTCGTTCATCCCCATGCTCTGCACCGCCACGCGGATGAGCTCCGCCTCCGGCACACCGGCGGATTTGCCCTGTTTGCGCAGGAAGTACCGCCCGGCCTGGAGCATGGGTTCCAGTGGGATGAGCCCCACGAGCTCGCTGCCGGTCACGCGCAAACCGAGTTTCTCCGCTTCCTTGCAGATCTCCTCGAAAGCCACATGCGGCGGCGTGATCTTCCAGTTGACCAGGTTCATCGACACCTGGGCGCAGGAGTACTCCTCGATGTACCAGCCGACTGCTTTCACCGCCTTCAGCTTGCCGGGCACGCGCACGATGTTGCCTTCCGCGTCACGAATGATGTTCCCCTGGGCGTCGCGCTTCGCACGGCCCATCTCCCGAATGTTCAGCGCGATCTCCTGCGCCAGCTTCCGATCCCGGGTGTTCAAGTTCACGTTGTACGCGATCAAGAACTCCCGCGCGCCGATCACCGTGGCGCCCGTCTTGGGATTGAATTCCGCCGGACCGTAGTCGGGTTTCCACTCGGGATCTTTGAGCTTCTCCGGAAGCCCCTCGTACTCCCCTTTGCGAATGTCGGCCAGGTTGCGGCGCTCGGGTCGAGTGGCCGCTTCTTCGTACAAGTAGACCGGGATCCCCAGCTCTTCTCCGACTCTCTTGCCGAGACGGTGCGCCAGCTGGACGCAATCCTCCATGGTCACACCCGACACCGGCACGAAGGGGCACACGTCCGTGGCCCCGATGCGCGGGTGCTCGCCCTTGTGCTTGCTCATGTCGATGAGCTCAGCAGCCTTGCGGATGGCCCGAAAGGCCGCCTCCAGCACGGCGTCGGGCTCGCCGACGAACGTGACCACCGTGCGATTCGTCGCCTCCCCCGGATCCACATCGAGAAGCATCACTCCTTCGACTTGCCGGATTTCCCCCGTGATCGCATCGATGACGTCCCGGTTCCTTCCTTCGCTGAAGTTCGGTACGCATTCGACAATTCGATCCATAAACCGTCCCGTCGTCTCCTTCTGGAATCCGCTGATCTCCGCTGCCGATCCACACCCATCAGCCGCCGGGTCCACCCGCGCTACCCACCGTCTCGACCCCTCGAACCCGCTGCCTCGTCACTGAGCTACCGAGCGCCGCAAGCGAGTGATCACCGCCGCGCCGTCAAAGGGCTTTCACACGGTACCCCTGGATCTCCGGATCGTTGTTGAAGATCCAGGCCACCACTTCGCCAATCCGGATGTCGTCGTACAGGTACGTGCTCCGGTTGATCGCGGAGGAACCCTCGGTGGGAAGCCGGGCGGCCGAGCGGATCATCTTCCGGAAACGCTCCTGCCACACCTCGAAATTCTTCGGCCGCAGATCCACCCACCCTTTCTTCGCCCAGCGATCCAGCGACTCGGGCGTCACGGGCAAGACCCACTCGCCCTGATACTCCGGGATGTTCAGCTTGGGACCGCGGATGAGCGTCCGGCCGTCCGGCGCCAGAATCGGCACGCCGATGGAGACAATGGTGTCGCGGATCTCGTTGCGACGCACGTACCGGTACAGAGCTTCCGAGATGCTCTCGGGCGTCTCCTCGAGCACACGCTCGAGCGTTTTGTACTTCATCCGCAGGAGGTGAGCTTCGTAGAGCAGCTTGCTCAATTCCGGCGGCCCGAGCTGACCCAGTGCCACGCTCCACGTGCCGGTCTTGCGTTCGAGGGCCCGCAATTCCTCCAGCACGGGCCCCCGCAGGATGCCCGCCCGGTAGCTCGGGTTCATCACCGCCCCATCGATGGCCGCGATGACGTCCTTGCCCGTGTTGTGCCCCAGGATCTCCATCACCACGTTGTCGGCGATCTCCTCCGGCGTGACGAACTCCATCTGGTACAGAGCCGTGATCGCCTCGAACTCGCCCAGGGTGAAGAAGCCGTTTTCGCCGGTGTCCACACCCGCGGCCATCAGCTCCCCTTTGATCTCGTAGTCCGGCTGGAAGGAAAGATCGAGTTGGTCGCCGAGCCGGACGATTTTGCTCTTGTAGAGCGGCACCGGTTTGTTGCCGCGGCGCACCGTCCTGAATTCCACCTTGCGGTAGCCAATCATCGCCCCGGGTTTGATCTCCTTCACGATGGGACCACCGGGCGTGCGCGCCATCAGGAAGAGCAGGCCGGTGTGAGCGAACGCTACCGCAGTCTTGGTCATCAACTTGGCGCTGGGTTTGTCCTCGCTGTGCGTGTAGGGGATGTTCAGCCCCATCCCTCCCGTGCCGGTGGTGCCGATCTTCACGTAGATCTTCACGCCGGCTTCGACCATCGCATCCCAGAGAAGCTGCACGTGCCGGATGAGCTGCGGAATCGACTGGCTCACCAGCAGATTCTCGAGCTTCTTGATGCTGACCTTTCCCAGCGCCCGCGCCTGCTCGCTCTGCGGCCGGGGTAGTGCCATCTGGGACAAAATGTTGTCCACCTCGATCGAGGAGGTGTACACGTCCTGGTAGCTGATGGCCGTGGCAGTGTTGATCGAGTCGACGACCACGTCGGGGCGGTAGCGCAGCACGATGTCCACCAGGGTGGAGTGCTTGTACGCTTCGGCCTTGTCGCCGAACACGTCCTGAAACAGCAGCTTGCTGCGATGCAGGCTCTCGAGGATCTCCCCGCGGTCCTTGTCGCTGAACTCTTTGCGAACGAACACGTCCCCCCAGTAGCCGTCGAACGTCACGTTGGGGAACTCGCGCCTCAGTTCCTTCAGAACTTCACGGACCTCCCGCTGATACAGCGAGGCGATGACGATCAGCTTGGGCTTGAGTTTCCGCGCAATCTCTCGCGCCACCTGCGAACCAACCAGACCAGCACCCCCCAGAATCAGAACCGTGCTCTCTCGCCACATACAGTCCCCTAAATTTGGTCCGCCTCACACGGTCTCCCATCGCCCCCGCGATTCCGTCGCCAGGGCCAAGGGCGCGCCACCACCAGCCGCGAAAAGCCTTCGTCAGCGATCATCCAGCTCCACCACCGGCTCCGCCGCAGTCTCTTCGGCCTTCTCCGCGAGCTTCCGGACCTCCTCCACCAGCACGTCCACGATCTGGTTCTCCGGCACCTTCCGCACGATGCGGCCCCGAATGAACAGGAGGCCCGATCGCCGGCCGCAGGCGATGCCGATGTCAGCCGCTCGAGCTTCGCCGGGACCGTTCACGGCGCAGCCCATCACTGCCACGTGGATCGGCGCGCGGACGTCCGCGAGACGGCGTTCCACCTCTTCCGCAATGGGGATCAGATCGACTTCAGCCCGGCCACAAGTCGGGCAGGAAATGACCGTCACCCCCTGCTCCCGTAGTCCCAGGGCCCGGAGAATCTCGAAACCAACTCGCACCTCCTCCACCGGGTCGGCCGTCAGAGAAACGCGGATGGTGTCGCCAATGCCCTCGGCCAGCAGAATCCCGAGGCCCACCGCCGATCGGATGGTTCCCACCCGTGCCGTGCCCGCCTCGGTGATGCCGAGGTGCAGGGGGCAATCCGTCTCGGCCGCCACCTTGCGGTAGGCCTCCACCGTGGTCCGCACGTCCGAAGCCTTGAGCGACAGAACCACGTCGCGGAATCCCACTTTCTCGCACAGCTCCAAGTGGCGCAAAGCGCTTGCGACCATCGCGTCGGGTGTGGGACCTCCGTACTTCTCCAGCACGTCCCGCTCCAGCGAGCCCGCGTTCACGCCGATCCGGATGGGCACACCGCGCTCGGCAGCGCGGTCCAGCACAGCCCGCACGCGTTCCAGGTCCCCAATGTTGCCGGGATTGATCCGGATCTTGTCCACGCCGGCATCGAGGGCGGCCAGGGCAAGGCGATAGTCGAAGTGGATGTCGGCCACGAGGGGAAGGCCCGTCTGCTCACGGATGGCGGGAAGCGCTTCAGCAGCGCGGCGGTTCGGGACGGCCACGCGCACGATCTCACACCCTGCGGCACGAAGCTGCCGTATCTGCTCCACGGTGGCCTCCACGTCCTCGGTCCGGGTGTTCGTCATCGACTGAACCGTGACCGGAGCACCACCGCCGACAGGTACGCGACCGACCCAAACCCTGCGTGTTTCATCCCTGGTGTGGATTCTCTTCATGGCAGCAGCATTTTAGAAAAAGCCGTACTCAATGTCAAGTGACAAGGCCGTCTCGAACTCCCCCTCATTCCCGAGGAGATCGTACACAGGCGCTGGCCACATCACGCACCCCGGGCCCGACGGTCGGGGGCAGCAGGGACACCCTGTGGCCTACGTGCTCCGTCTTAACCTTTCCAACACCAGGAATGACCGACTCAGTTGGTTGGCAACCGCGGGAAGATAAGTCGCTGTCCGGGATTGCCTTGAAGGAAGGCGGATGAGGTCGCTCTTCCGCTCAATGCGAACCGCCCACTAACCACCTCGGGATGGTCCTCTCGCCACGGCTCCCCGCCTCCGCGCGGCAGTCGTACTCTTCGCGACGGCCCGGCAAGGGCGGGCAACGAAGGCGACCTCAGCGGCCCGGCTGCGAGGCACGGCCGGCATCGCGGCGCGGGCGCACCACAAGCAGGCAATTCGCCACCGGCCGCTCGCCCGTCGTGTCCGACGGCCGATTCACGACGGAGTCGGCCACCACCATCGTGGTCGATCCACCACCATCCAGGTTGAGCGCCTCGTAAGCGCCCAGCTCGAGCATCAGCTCGGCCAGCTCCGGAAGGGTCATCCCTGCGCTGTAGCCGGGTTGCCTCCCGTCCACCGTGACCAGAAATACGAGACGCCCATCCCTGCTGAAGCCCACCGCAGTACGTGGATGACGCTCGTCCCGGAATTTCTCCCCACCCTCGCGCCCAGTTTCGATGGAGATCTCGCCGTGGCGAATCAGCCGGGGCAAGCCGCCGACCGCTTCCCAAACCGGGGAGCCGAAGTCCGGCCAGAGATGGATTTGCAGGCGCAGCGTGTCGCCGGGCGTTGTCCCCTTCAACAAATGGAGCCGCTGGGAGCCCCGCGCGGCCACCACGACCCGGTTC
>CAYXFI010000038.1:0-17889 GCA_964464205.1 uncultured Cytophagia bacterium | reverse complement strand
CGGCCTCTGTGCCCTCGGAGCCTCTGTGGTTTGTCTGCGCTTTTTCACAAGGCTCATAGAGACGCCGCGCGGGAGAGCGGCGAAACGCAGCGCATGTTCCCGCGAGGTTCCTTCGGCTTGGACGGCACAATTGTGTGGCGCACCGCACGGCCGGGTGGCGGCGCCCCGGGGCTCTTCGACCCCAGTCTATTTCTTCCACCGGCCCAAGTCCGCCGCAGTCCCAGGGAACCTGACCGGCCCTATCCGGCCGCACAACTAGCTTTGTCCCCAGTACTGCCGCCGGGCTGAGAATGTCACCGCGGCGGCTGGGTCGGAGTCGGTCAAAAGGGGTCTGGAAGCTACCGGGGAGAATCCCTCAGCCCTTTGGTCCCAACCTGCGTGTCGCTACCCCTGACAACGCGTGCCTGCACGCCGGCGGCCCTGAGATCAGACCCACCAGTCAGCGTCTGACAGAGAAGGTCAGACGGCCTCACACCGAGGAACGGTCATTTTCAGAGCGCTCGATCAGGTCTGGAGGAGGAGGCGTGCGCCCGCAGTGACGCCGACCTTATCAGTCGGGAGGCAAATTTACCCCTCGATGTTTTGCAAAGCAAGGTGTTTTCCCGATTGGTCAAGCGGGGGCTCTTTGGGTGGTGGTGTTCTGATTCCCGGGGCTCAGAGGTGTCGGTCCACAGGCTGTGGATCTTGTGGGTGGGAAGGCTGGGGGCACGGTAGGGAAAAGGTGGAAGTGCTTCGAAGCGGGTGCTTGACGCGGCACTGCGAGGAGAAGCCGCCGCCAGGCGTTCCGGAAAGCTGAATAGTGGGTCACCTCGACTGCGGCCGGGGACTTGACTTTTTCGTCACAGAATGTACCTTAGGCCGTGGTCGGTGCGACGCGGGACAACCGAACGGGGTGCCCCGGTTGCGTCACGACTTGGGCGGGCGCGCGAGTTGCGGCTCGAGCGGACGAGCTGAAGGTGGCCAGAGGAAGTGGGCGCTAGTCTTGGCGCCCCGTGTACGCTCGCCTCAGGTCGAAGCGCCCCTGGGCACGCGCGGGTTGTGCGGATCGCTCAACATTCGCGAGCATCGACCCGACTCCGTGTGCGCCGAGCGGCCCTCAGCAGGCGGGTGCCTCGGGCAGGTTCAGCGCGGACCTGCGCGTGCAGCGTCGCGCGCGGGAGGAACGGAGTGCTCCCGCAGGTCCACTGGGTCCCGAACCCGAACCTGATCATCGTCCGCAATGAGCATAAGAGAGGCTTACTGCAAGTATCATCCAGATCGACGCGGGAGGTTCCGTTGCCTCACGTGCGGCGCCGTGGTTTGTTCCGAGTGCCGGATCCGCCGCTTCGGGAGAAGTTTCTGCAGCTGGAGGTGCGTGGCCGAGTTCGCCGTGTGGCGGGTCAGGCGAGACCTGATCAGGTGGGCCAGGCGGAGCGGCAAGGTCCTCCGGGAAGCCAGGATGCCTCTGTGGCTCGGCATTCTGATTCTGGTTGCTGTGGCCGGGTTGGCGGTCACGAACGCAATTCTTCTTCGACGACTCGGCTCGACGTCGCCCGAGGGGGAGAGAAGGTTTGCCACCGCCACCAGTGTACGGCGGACAAGCCGGGCGCCGACCCTTGTCAGCCAATCCTCGTCCGGGAGTCGCCCGCGAGCTACCCTCACACGCGGGGTACTGACCCTGGAGGGGGTTGCAGAGGGGAATTGCATCGTGGCATTCGTTGCGGACGGGGAGCTCCGGGACGTGCAGCTGACGAAGGCCGGGAAATTCCGGTTTGCCGACTTCCGCCTGCACCGCGGACTCAATCGGGTGACGCTGCTCAGTTTGTCGTTGGATGGGAGCGCGGACACGCTGGGCTCTCTGGAATTCACGTACGGAATCCCTTCGCTGGAGTACCTGGCGAGGAGCTTCGACCGCGGCGCTGTGAGCCTCCGACGGGTTGCCCTGACGTTCGACGGGGGTTCGCTGAACAACGTCGGTGAGGAAATCCTGGATTATCTGCAACAGGAGGGCGTGCGCGCTACATTCTTCCTGACCGGCGAATTCATTCGCAGGTATCCGGAGACCGTGCGCAGGATCGTCCGAGAAGGACATCAGGTGGGCAATCACACGTGGAGTCACCCCCATTTGACCACGTGGGAGCTGAATCGCCGTCACCAGACCAGAGGGGGCGTAACGCGGGAGATGCTCCGGCGAGAGCTGGAGGAGACGGCTCGTTTGTTCGAGAAAACCACCGGACAGAAAATGAGTCCGTACTGGCGTGCTCCCTACGGGGAACACAATGCGGAGATTCGGCGTTGGGCTGCGGAGCTCGGCTATCGCCACGTGGGCTGGACGGTGGGGAAAGACCTCAACCACACGCTCGATACGCTGGACTGGGTGGCGGATGCAAGTTCGCCGGTCTACTTCACCGCTGATCAGATCGTGGAGCGGATTCTCTCGCTGGCCAGTGAAGAGCCGCACGGCGCCAACGGGGCCGTCATCTTGATGCACATGGGTTCCCAGCGCACGCGTGATTTTCCGCACCGCAAACTGCCCGAGATCATCCGCGGCTTGAGGAGCATGGGGTACCAGTTCGTCACCGTCGAGGAAATGTTTCCCTGACGGGTAGGGTTCGGCAGCAGGCGCCGGGGTCGGGAGAGACGAACTCATGTACTGGTTGCCTCACATTACTGACGAGAAGCTGGACGTCGACAGCCCCTTCTACCGGGAGTGGAAGCGGCGTCTGGGCGGAGCTTTGCACTTTCAGACGCTCGAGGTGACCGGCCTCGAGAATATTCCGGTCAAGGGCCCGGCGCTGCTCGCTCCGAATCACCTGAACTGGAAGGACATTTTCCTCACGGCTGCGGTTGTGGCACGGCAACTCTACTTCGTGGCTACCTACGAGCTTTTTGACTTTCGCGTATGCCGCCACATGATTTACAAATACTCCCTACGCACCCTTCAACCGAAACTCAGCAAACCCTTCTTCAAATGGCTGGCCACGTACTTGGCGCAGGTCATCGTTCCGCGGGTCCGCAGGGTGGGGACGATACCAATCAAGCGCAACGATCACGACCGTCAGTTCTTCGAGGTTTCCAAAGAATACTTGAGAATCGGGCGGGCCATTTGTATCTTTCCTGAGGGCAGGGTGGGCGACGGCAAAACGCTCCAGCCGTTCAAGCTTGGAGCGGCGAAGATCTTGTTGGATCTGTACCACGAGGGGAGGCGACGTATCCCCGCGGTTCCCATTGCGATTCGTGGTACCGAGAAGTTGTTCATGCCTTGGCGCAGGCTTGCATTCCGGGTGGGCAAACCGATCTACATCGACGACCACATCGAGTCTCGCGACCGGGCGACGATGCTCCGTTTCACCCGAGAGTTGCAGAAGAGGGTGGAGGAGCTCTTCTACCGCTAGACACGACTCCCTGCGATTGGGACTGGTGCTGCCGGATCGCTGTGACGCTGGAGGAACGGATGTCGGATCGACCGGAAGGCCTTCCTGAGCGCCGCAAGAGTGGTTCGAGGCTGGATCGGCCTTGGAAGGTCGTGCTTTACAACGACGATGTGCACAAGTTCGAGGACGTGGTGCGGCAGGTGAGGAAGGCCACCGGGTTTTCGCTTCTGCGCGCCATGGAGATCACCTACGTAGCCCACAACGTGGGGGAAGCGATCGTGTACGAAGGTGCGTTCGTCGACTGCCTGCAGGTGGCGGACGTGCTGCGCAGAGGGGGACTTTCGGTGAGAATCTTCGGCTGATTGCCCTTTCCCTGTTGGCTGCGAAGAGCCTCTGATGCTTTTGTTGACTGTCCTCCCAATGGTTCCCACGCTGTCCAAATCGTGGATACTGAGTGGTGTCTCCGGACGAAGGCGGATTGGTTTGCCATACGGTGGCCGCGGGTCGGGCAAACGCGAAAGGGGCTCGAGAGTACTGTTCGGCCCACCGGAGCGGCACCGAGAACCCACGTGGGGCAGGGTCTCGATCCGGATGCCGTACGCACGTCCGGCAAGCAAGATCCGGCACGGCCAAGGACCGCCGGGGCACTGCCAGGGTTGAAGCGAGCAGCACTGGGTTGCGCGCAGACGCGGTCTCATTTTCGATGTGGTAGCTGCGCTGCCCCTGGTAGGCGGACGCAAAGAACGGTGGGTAAGTGGTGAAATCGGGCGTCAGCGTTGGGAGGTCCGGGGAGTTCTCCCCTGCGCGGGCTGTGCCGGTGCTGGTCGCCGGGGTGCTAGCGATGTCGTCGGCTTCCATCTTGATTCGCCTTTGTCAGGTCCCGGCTCTGTCCATTGCGACCTACAGGCTGGTGATCGCCGCCCTTCTCTTCGTCTCCGTGTCGATGATTCGCGAGAGGGGACGGTTCGGAGGAGCCAAGCAGCTGAACAGATGGGTGCTCGCCTCGGGGGCGTTTCTGTCGCTGCACTTTGCAACTTGGATTCGCTCGCTCGACTACACCACGGTGGCGAGTTCCGTTCTGCTGGTGCAGACGTCGCCAGTCTTCGTGGGGGTGGCGGCGCACCTGCTCTTGAAAGAGAGCCCATCGAGACGCCAGTGGGTCGGCATTGCCCTGGCGCTCGTCGGGACCACGGCTGTGGCGGGACTGGATTTCTCGGCCGACCGCAGAGCCTTGTTGGGAGATGCGCTAGCGCTCGCCGGCGCCGTGGGTGGAGCGGGCTACTGGATCTGCGGGCGGGTGGCCAGAAGACGCAGCAGTACGGGCGACTACGTCGCCGCAGTGTACTCCGTCGCGGCGCTCATCCTCCTAATTGTGACCCGAGTGGCGGGTCGGCCGCTAAGCGGTTTTTCGAGCCGTGACCTGTTGCTGCTTGTACTGATCGCTCTGGTGCCGCAGGCGATCGGCCACACGTCGTTCAACTGGGCGCTGAGGCACTTCTCGGCCACGGCCGTCTCTGTGTTCGCACTGGGCGAACCCGTCGGCGCTTCCATCTTGGCCTTTCTGTTCCTGAGCGAAAAGATCCCCGCGTTGAATCTGATAGGAGCCGCGCTGGTGTTGACGGGTGTCTTTCTGGCGGTGCGCGGTGAGCGGGCGGGAATTTCGTGAGAGAACACGGACTGAGGAGACGACAATGGATCCGCGCTACGACCTGTTCCTTGGGCCCAATGGTGAGAACCTGGATCTGCTGAAGGACCTGGTGGAGCGCGTGCTCTTCTGGCAGGCCCGCTGGCGCGCTACGCGCTACCCAACGGACCCGAGCCTGTACCCGTCGAAGGGTGTGTCTGCCGAGGCACGGAGCACGTTGGTGTCGGCGCTGTCGGAATTGCTGGGACGTCTGGAGGCCAACATCCCCTTTGCTCACCCGAGGTACGCAGCTCAGATGCTCAAGGACCCGGCGGTGCCAGCGGTGGTGGCTTATCTGGCGACGATGCTCATGAATCCGAACAATCACGCGTACGAGGGCGGGCCGGTCACCACCGAGATGGAAATGGAGGTCGTGGAAGATCTGAAACGCATGCTGGGATTCGAGCACGGTTGGGGTCACCTCACCAGTGGGGGTACGCTCGCGAACATGGAGGCCATGTGGGCCGTGCGCGACACGCTACCGGAAGGCGCGGTCGCATTCAGCGCGGGCTCGCACTACTCCTGGAAGAGGATCTGCTCGATCTTGGGTGTGAAGGACTGGGTAGAGTTGCCCGTAGACCGGTCGTTTCGTATGGATCTAAACGAACTGGAGAAGGTCCTGCGCGATCGACCCGTGTCGATGGTGATAGCGAACCTGGGCACAACCGGGACCGGGTCGGTGGATCCCCTTCCCGAGATTCTGCGGCTGCGGGACCGCTACGGCTTCCACCTTCACGTGGATGCGGCCTACGGCGGGTACGGGCGATCTCTGATCCTTTCGCCGCACGGCACGCTCCGCTCGTACGAGGTAGTCGAAGATTTGCTCTCGCCCGAGACGTACCATTCCTTGCGCGCCCTTTCCGAGGCGGACTCGGTGACCATCGATCCCCACAAGCACGGGCTGGTCATGTACGGTGCGGGTGGGATCATCTTCAAAGAAGAGAAATTCCGAACCACCATTCTAAACACTGCCCCCTACACGTACCATGTGAAGGAACGGCCCAATATCGGGATGTTCACACTGGAAGGCTCGCGCCCCGGCGCGGCGGCCGCCGCGGTCTGGTTCACGCACCGGTTGTGCCCGTTGCACAGCGCTGGTATCGGCGCGATTCTGGGCGAGACGATCGCCACCGCGCGGGAGTTCGCCAGGCGGCTGCCCGCGGAGACACCGTTTGAACCGCTCTGCGGGCCGGACCTCGACATCGTCTGTTTCCATCCGAAAAGGGGAGACGTGGAGTCATTGGAGGAGATGAACCGAATTGCGGAGGCCGTCTATCGTGAGATGTCCGTGGAGGCGGAGAGGCCGCCTTTCATCTTCTCCAAATTCGTAGTGGATCCGGCCACAGCCCAGCGGGCCTTCGGGGTGAGAGGCGAAACTCCGTGGGTAACGATCCGTTCCGTGTTCATCAAGCATTGGCTACGACTTGGCCCAAGGCCGACGTACCTGGACAGGGCCATTGAAGCTCTGGCCAACTGGCAACCACCTGGAGAATCCGAGTCGGCAGACTAACGACACCGGACGGAATTCGAGGGGGCAAGTCTTGGGAGAGTATCGGGGGCAACAAAAAACCCGCCTTCGAGGCGGGCTCGGGCGGGCTAGTTTGTGCGGACCATCAGCGGAACATTGCCTTTATGCTGCCCCACGTGTGCCGTGCTGCCGAAATCTTCGGCGAAACCGACACGACTTCGGAGAAGGACCAGCGTCCATTCGTTTCCACAATGCGTAACCGGTAGTAGTAGGTTCGACCGGTGGTCTTGAACACGCTCTTGTCCACGTAGGTGTACGTTCGAACGGTCTCGGGTGTGGGTGTGCCCTGGGCTTTCACACGTCCAACGCGTTGAAACCCCGCGTTGGCCTGAACGCTGCGCTCGACTTCGTAGGCCTCCACCCCTTGCTCTGCCCGCACGCGCCACGTCAGCGTGACCTTGTTGAACCCGGGTTCGGCCTTGAAGTCCAGGATGATGACCCCCGCGTGAAGCACGACCGCGACGGCCATCATCACGGAAACTGCCGCAAGCAATTTGAGGAGTTTCATAACCTCAGGACCCTTCTCACACGGACCGACCTCTCATCAACCGACTGTAAGTTACACATACATCGGCAAATGTCAAGGGATTTTTGCCTGATAGAGTGAGTTTTTGCGGATCTGTCAGGACTGCCTAAGCCTTCGAAGGAGCCCGTCTACGGAAGAACCCGAGGCCCTGCGACCCCACGGGACGCAAGTGGGAACTCAGCCGTCGAATTGGGCGACGATGCACCTGAGTAGAGCTGCGTGCGTGGTGCCGGGGGTTAGGCTGTCGCTTCGTTTCGTGTCGCCGGGCGCGCGAAAACGAAGGCCTGCCAACAAGTCGGGGGACTCTTCTGGAGCCGGCGAATTCCGACCGGGCCGCGCATCTTCCTCTTGTCGTGCTGCGCGCCTCTTTGTACCTTGGTTGGCCGTAGACGGGATTAGCCTTTTGGCCTGTGCGACAGCGGTGAACGGAACAACGAGAGAGGCCGCTCGTGCGTGGACGTTTTGGGTTGTTCGCCTTCGTACTGACGGTTTCGGGGTTGCTCGCGGGATGCGGCCGCGTGCAAGAGAAGCCGCGCTTCCTCTGGGTCGACGCCCTGGCCAACTGGATGCAGATTTCATTCCCGGGGGTCATCGACCACGTGGTGGACAAGGCCAAGCGAGCGGGCTTCACCGGGCTTGTGGTGGATGTGAAGCCGATCACTGGCCAGGTGATGTACCCGAGCAAGGTGGCCCCCCGATTGACCGAATGGCAGGGGGCCGTTAGCCCCGGCGGGTACGACTACGTGGACGCGTTTGTGCGCCTTGGCCACGAATACGGTCTGAAAGTCTACTTCAGCGTGAACGTCTTCGTCGGTGGACATCGCCGGTTTGAAAAGGGGATCGTGTACACGGACCATCCCGAGTGGCAGTGCGTGGCCTACACACCGGAAGGCCTGGTGAAATACACGGAGCTACCGAACACGGAGGCGGTATTTCTGGGGCCCAGTCTTCGCGCCGTGCAGGAATACAACCTGGCTGTGTTGGAGGAGCTGGTGCGCCACTACCCGGTGGATGGCATTGTGCTCGACCGCGTCTACTACCCGGATCTCCGCTGCGATTTCGGGGAGGCCTCGAAGCAAGCCTTTGAGCGTTTCCTGGGCCACAAGGTTCGCGTCTGGCCCGAGGCCGTCTACAGGTACGAGGACGGGAAACGTGTGCCAGGTCCCCTGTACCGGGATTGGCTGAAGTTTCGGACGAAGGTTCTCCACGACTTTCTGGTCGACGCTCGCCGCACTGTCAAACAGGTGAACCCGAGCGTGGACTTCTGCCTTTACACGGGAGCGTGGTATCCGCAGACGGTGCAGACCGGGCTGAACTGGGCCACAACCAACTCTCCGGTCAACCGCCTGTGGCCGGACTCTTCGTTCCGCCGCTGGGCAGTAGCGGACCTGTTCGACGCGTTGTTCGTCGGGCTGTACTACTCGGCGCTTTCTCCCGACGAGCTTCCTGCGGCCATTCCGGATAGCGCGCGGGGCTGGTACGCAATCGAGAGTGCGGCCGACAGCGTGCGGATTGTCGTGGGGCCGGACAAGCCAGTGTACGGCGGCTTGCTTCTGCGCTACTTTCGACGGGAGCCGGTCAGACTTCAGCAGGCGGTACAGACTTGCCTGAAAAGCCTGGATGGGGTGATGCTGTTCGATCTTGTCTACGTGGAGAAGTACTACTTTTGGGACGAGGTCGAAGCGGCTCTTCGGGGGACGAAAGAGTGAGGACGGGGATTCAACGGGGCGCTGGAATGCGTTTGCCAGAATCCGCTGGCGGCAAGCGAGGTGTGATTGTAAACGAAGCCGGATTTCCCGTGCGCGATTGAGTGCGGTGCCGGAAATCACCGTCGGTCTGCGTCCATCAGCCGTTGGTCCGTGGGCGAAGCGTACCAGCCGTGGTAGACGCGCTGTTTGTCAGGAGAAATGGGGGAGTTTGTGGGAACTCAGTGGCTCGTTCGTTCTTGACATTCGCTGGGTCGATTGATATATTGAAAAAAATTCGTCGGCTTGTGGGCTACTCAGCTGAGGGATTGCGCCGTGCGGAGGAAGATTTGGCTGCGGGTCTTTGGGGGAAGCGTTCTTGCGCTGTTTCTCTGCCATGGGAGCTGGGCCGGCACGACCGGGAAGATCGCCGGCGTCGTGAAGGATGCCAAGACGGGCGATCCCCTGCCCGGCGTCAACGTAATCATCGAAGGGACGACAATGGGGGCTGCCACGGACGCGGAGGGCTACTACTTCATCATCAACGTTCCTCCCGGCACCTACAACATTAGGGCCCAAATGATCGGGTACCGTCCTGAGGTCAGGACGAATGTGCTCGTCCGCGTGGACCTCACCACCGAGGTGAATTTCCAGCTCGAGCAGACCGTGGTGGAAGTGAGCGAGGTTGTAGTTGAGGCCGAGCGTCCCCTCGTCCAGAAGGATCTCACGTCCGGCCGTGCGATCGTGACCGCGGAGCAAATCAAGGCCCTGCCGGTGGAAACATTCACGGATGTTCTCAAGACCAAAGCCGGCATCGTGGAAGGGGCCAGCGGGGCCATTCACATCCGAGGTGGGCGCGCAGGAGAAGTGGCCTACATGATTGACGGTGTGCCGGTGGACAATCCCTTCTGGGGTGGCATGGCCCTCCGCGTGGAAAACAGCGCCATTCAGGAATTGCAGGTTGTCAGTGGGACATTCAATGCCGAGTACGGCAAGGCCATGTCTGGCCTGGTCAACATCGTCACGAAAGATGGTGGGCGCGAGTACCATGGTGAGTTTTCTGCCTACATCGGCGACAGAGTCAGCAACCACAAAGATATTTTTGCGAACATTGATGATCTGGATCCGCTCAACGTGTTCAACTCGGAGTTGACCCTGAGCGGTCCAATTCCCGGGATGGGTGGCAAACTCACATTCTTCACCAGTGCACGCTACTACAACGACAAAGGCTACCTCTACGGGAAACGGGAGCACACCCCGGCCGACGTACTGTATCTCGACTCCCTCACGGTGCTCAACCTGGCGATGAGCCCCTATGGTACGAAGCTGAATTTCCTCGAGCCCTACACCGACGCGAACGGAAACGGCCAGTACGATGAGGGCGAGCCATTTCTTGACCTGAACGGTGACGGCCGTTGGAACAATGGTTTCTCCGGCGATGGAAAATGGGTTCCCATGAACCCCTACCGCCGCTGGTTCTGGCACTCGAAGCTCACGTACTCACTCAGACCGGGCACGAAGCTGCGTTATTCTCTGCTCTACAACCGTGTTTTCAGCAAGAGTTACATCCACTCGTTCAAGTACAATCCTGACGGCACTCCCAATCGCTACTCGTGGGGTGCGAGGCACACGCTCGATCTCACGCACACGCTCTCGCCTTCCACGTTTTTCACACTGAAACTTTCGCAGTACGATTACAACTTCAAATCCTACTTGTACGAAGATTGGCGAGATCCTCGGTACCTGCCCAATGTCCTGTTGAACACCCCAGGGCATGAGTTTGTGGCGGGAGGGCAGGTGAAGACTCACACCTACCGCACCTCGAGGACTCGGGTGATGCGGTTCGACCTCACATCGCAGTTGAACCGGGTGCACCAGGTGAAAACGGGCTTCGAGTTTCGATCGCACCGGTTGACGTACCACACCTACTACGTGGACATTCGCTCCACCTACGACTACATCCCGACGATTCACACGCCTGAGACGAGCACGTCGAACAACCGCTACGTCCGCGAGCCTTATGAGGGCGCGTTCTACGTGCAGGACAAGATCGAGCTGCAGAATCTGGTTGTGAATGTGGGGGTGCGGTTCGACTACTACAATGCGAACTGGAAAATCCCTGCGGACCCCCGCGACAAGAAACTGATCCCTGGCAACCGCACGTCCCCCACTGATTTGAAGCTGGTGGACGTGAAACCCAAGACGCAGTGGAGCCCCCGGTTGGGCATCGCCTACCCCATTACCGATCGGGGCATCATCCATTTCAGCTACGGTCACTTCTTCCAGATGCCCGGGTTCGCCTATCTCTACTCCAACCCGGAATTCGAGGTGATCAGCGGGCGCTTTCGAAGCATCCTGGGCAATCCTGATCTCAAGCCCGAGAGGACCGTCCAGTACGAGGTGGGGCTCCAGCAGCAGTTCGGCGAGGATATCGGCGTGGAGTTGATCCTGTTCTACAAGGACATCAACGACTTGTTGGGATTGGACTACGTCGAGCTCTACTCTCGCGGCGACTACTACATGCGCTACGCGAACGTGGACTACGGTCACGCCAAAGGAATCACGTTTTCACTGGAGAAGCGTCGCACCGGTTTGTTCTCGGCGACACTGGACTACACCTATTCCATCGCGGAAGGCAATTCCAGCGATCCCCTGAGCCGGTTCTACGACATGCAGACCGTGCCTCCGCGTGAGAGTCCGCGGCGGGCTTTGCCCCTCGACTGGGATCAGCGGCACACCCTGAATGCGACTCTGTCTCTCACCCAGCCGGGAAAGTGGGGTGTGAGCCTCCTGGCGAGAATCGGTTCCGGATTGCCGTTCACACCGGAGTTTCAGGGCATGCGGCTGGATGTGATCAATTCCGGTCGCAAGCCCCCGCGGTACAATTTCGATCTTCACGCCTATCGGGACTTTCGCATTGCCGGAAAATTGCGTTTGACCTTGTTCCTGAAGATCTACAATCTGTTTGATCAGCTGAATGAAAACTATGTTTACAACGACACCGGACGGGCCACCTACTCGCTGATCCCCACCTACGTCCCCGACCACGGCGACGAGTACGGACGGCATCATCTCTCCGACTATCTCAATCGGCCGGACTGGTACTCTCAGCCCAGAAGGGTATTCGTCGGTGCATCCATTGCGTTTTGAGTCGTTGAGGAGACTTTGAGGTTTGTGTCATCTCTGAGGGCTGGCAGAGGCGCACGCGCCCGGCAGTCCTCTTTGTTGTATGCGGTCCTTCAAACTAGGCAAATTCGAGGAGTAGCTCGATGAGATTGCGCAACCGGAAGCGAACGGCTGGCTTCGGGTTCCTGGTTTCCGGCCTTCTGGGGCTTCTGTTGGGACTGCCCCTGTTGACAAAGGCGCAGGAGCATCCCTGGCCCGACAAGTCCGCTTCACAGGCGGAATGGGACGCCTACCATCGCCAGCAGGAGATGATCCTGCGCAAATTCAAGGCGACCCCCGGTCCACACGGGAACCACGAGTGGCGCAAGCAGGGCCTGCACAACGGAAACCAGATCGTCACGCTGTTCTACAACTACGGCTCGATCGGGAAGCCTCGCACCGAGCCTTCGCTGCAGTGGCCGAAAGGAAGCGGGCATGGCTACGGCTTCGAATTTGGCATTCTGGTGGCCGGCGAAGTGTGGGATATCCACGGGATTCGGCGGCACATCGTGTCGGACGGTCTGGACGTTGGCGGCGACCGTTCCCCGGGTGGTCTTCCCTGGGGCTGGGAACCTCTCCCGGGCTACGCGGATTCCGCTCAGGAATTCATCGCCATGAGCGACCGGCCCTCCACATGGCCCCCGTTCTGGCCCAACAAGGGACCCGAATGGGCTGGCAAATGGATCGGCGAGTACGGAGTCGGCGTGGTCACCGCGGATCAGGAAAGTTACTACGTCATGGACGATTACTGGAACAAAGAGTTCGCCTTCTACCCGGATCCCGAGGGAGATCCCGACCGTGGCGGACTCGGTGTGCAGGTGGAAGTACGAGGTTACCAGTGGGCTCACACGCTGGCCCAGGACTGCATCTTCTGGGTGTACGAGATGGAAAATGTGGGGGCGGATACGCTCCCCAAAGTGTTCCTCGGGATGTACGGCGATCCGCACGTCGGCGGCGCGGATGACTACAGCGACGATGACGGGTACTACAACACGAAGCTCGACATGGTGTTCGCCTGGGATCACGACTTCCGAGGCGAACACACGGGCTGGCGCCCCGGCTACCTGGGCTACAAATTCCTGGAGAGCCCGGGCGAACCCTACGACGGCAAGGACAACGACGAGGACGGTCTCGTCGACGAGAGCATGCAGGACGACATCGACAACGACGGCGACTGGGATCCGATGGTCGACGACGTGGGGGCGGACGGTCTGGGACCGAACGATCCGGGCTATCCCGGGCCCGACCGAGGCGAAGGGGACGGAGTACCCACCCACGGCGAACCGAATTTCGACGAGACGGACCTTGATGAGGCCGACCAGATCGGGTTGACCACGTTCTCCGTTTTCGAATACGGTTCCATTTGGGCTTCGCAGGACGAGGACATCTGGCGGATGATGGCCTCGGGCATCGTGGATTCCCTCTTCCAGCAAACCACGGACAACATCTTCATGTACGCTTCTGGGCCCGTGATAGTGGCTCCGCACGATCGCAGGCGGTTCTCCATCGCTCTGCTCTTCGGGTACGATGAGGCCGACCTCTTCCGCACTGCCAGGATCGTGCAGAAAATCTACAATGCCGGATATCGTTTCGCCAAGGCGCCTTTGAAACCCCATCTGACCGCGGTGCCGGGCGATGGCAAAGTGACGCTGTACTGGGATGATGTGGCCGAGTACTCCCGGGACCCAGTGCACGGGTACGACTTCGAGGGCTACGCCGTCTACCGCGGCACGGACATCGGCTTCAACGACGCTCTTGTGATCACCGACGCGCAGGGCAACCCGAAACTGTGGAAGCCGATCGCCCGCTTCGATTTGAAGGACGGGATCAAAGGGCCGCATCCGGTGGAACAGGTGAACGGCATCCACTACTACATGGGCGACGACACCGGCCTGAGGCACTCTTTTGTCGACACCAACGTGATCAACGGGCAAACGTACTACTACGCCGTTGTGGCATACGACAAGGGCGACACGGTGGAGATTCCGCCTACCGAGTGCCCCAAGGCCTTCATCGAAGATCCGCCGAACTCGGGTCACTACGTGCCCGACGTGAACACGGCAATCGTGACTCCGCAGGCCCCGAGCGCCGGGTACGTGCCGCCCCATATCTTCGGCGAGAGTCTGGCCCATGAAGGCCCGGGCACCGGACAGGCGCTGGTGGAAATCATCGATCCGAATGAGGTTCGTGACGGCCACACGTACGTGATCACGTTTGACGACACTTCGTCCGAGAAGACGACCTACTCCCTCCGCGACCTCGACGAGGTCGTGGTGGACACCCTGCAGGTGCACACGCGGTACTACTACACCGCCTGGGACAGCACTGTGTTCCCGCCCGTGCCGATTGATTCCGTCCTGGTAGCGAGGCTCAATCCCAAGAAGAAGCACCTCATCGCTAGTTCCGTGAAGATCCGTGGCTTGAGGGACGGTGTGGAGTATCAGCCGGGTGTCCACTTCGAGCCGGATGAGGAAAACGACTGGGTCCTGATCCTTGACATCGAGCAGATGCCGATCGATCAGGAATACATTGTTGAGTACAGACGATATCTCTTCCGCGATTCGCCGCATTTGGATGGCAGCGACCTGAACCCGTACGAACACGGGCTCAAGGTCCGGGTCATCGACGATCCTCTGGCTCCTGACTCCGAGCGGAGTGGTTGGCTGAAGGGCAACTGCAACTTCCGTTACATTATCCAGAAGTACCCCGGCGGTGGCGTACCCTATCCGGCGGACTACGAGATCCACATGGTGGACTACGTGGTGAAGTCCTACAACCGTCGGCCTGCGAAGTTCGTCGTGCTGAACGTGACGCGCGGGGACACCGTCGATTTCGTCTTCTTCGACACGGACGGCGACTCCACCATCAGTCCCCAGGACAAGATCGTTCCGCTGGAGAAGGGTATTCGGTCCCGCCCCGTGGGAACGTGGCAGGTGTTCTTCTACACCCCGAAAGACTCCATCGTGTACGATCCGATGGGCAATCCGGTGGACACGGTTCAGGTACCCCTCGTGAAGCCCAAGATCGGCGACGTGTTCCTGATCGCTTCCAGGAAGCCGTTCAGCAGCCTGGACCGTTTCACGTTCCAGGTGGAAGGGCCCAAGATAGATGTGAAACGAGCCAAGTCTGAGCTGGACCGGATCGCGGTAGTGCCCAATCCGTACGTCGCGGCGGCGGAATGGGAGCCCAAACCGGATGTACGGTCGGGGCGCGGCGAGCGGCGGATCTACTTCATTCATCTGCCGTCGGAGTGCACGATCCGCATCTACACGATGAATGGGGAACTCGTGAAGACGATCCACCATTCCAGCCCACTCGAGGACGGGGCCGAACCGTGGAATCTGCTGTCCCAGAGCGGCATGGATATCGCGTACGGGGTCTACATCTACCACGTGGAGGCCCCCGGAATTGGTGAGAAGATCGGGAAGTTCGCAATCATCAAATGACGAGAGTGGTGATCATGGGCGTGCGCAAAACATTGCGGGCTTCGACGCTGGCTTTGGTCTCGGCGTTACTGGTTTCAGCGCCAACGTTTGCCGTGAACAAGGTGGCCACAACGGCCGCGCAATTCCTGAAGATTGGGGTGGGGGCCAGGGCTGTGGCGATGGGAGGGGCGTTTGTGGCCGTCGCCAATGACGCCACGGCCCTCTACTGGAACCCGGCTGGAATTCCGCGGCTGGGGCACAACGAGGTGATTCTCCTGCACACGGAGTGGCTGGCCGACGTGTCCTTCGATTTCGCGGGTGTGACGCTCGATCTGGGGAACTTCGGTACCATCGGTGCCAGCCTCACAACGTTGAACATGGGCGAGATGAAGGTGCGCACCGAGCTGAAACCTGAAGGCACGGGCGAGCTGTTCGATGCTGGGGACTTCGTCGGCGCCGTCACCTGGGCCCGTAGCCTCACGGACCGATTCTCCATCGGGTTCAACTTCAAGTACATCCACCAGAGCATCTGGCGGATGAGCGCCACCGGTTTCGCTTTTGACATCGGCACCCTGTTCACCACCCAGTTCCACGACATGAAGATCGGGATGTGCATCTCCAATTTCGGGACGAAGATGCAGATGCGCGGCCAGAATGCCCGTCGGTACTACGACATTAACCCGGCCGCCTACGGGAGCAACGATCGGATCCCGGTCTATCTTGAGACGGAGAAGTGGCCGTTGCCTTTGCTCTTCCGCGTGGGCCTATCGATGGATGTGATTCGCTCCGACATGAACCGACTGACGGCTGCCATCGATGCCATTCACCCGAATGACAACGTGGAGCGCGTGAACGTCGGTGCCGAATACACTTGGTACGACATGGTTTCCCTGCGCGTCGGCTACAAGTCCCTGTTCGATCCCCAGGCCGAGCAAGGGCTGACCGTCGGCGGGGGGATTCGGTATTCGGCGGGTCCGAGCTTCGCAGTGCGGATCGACTACGCCTACGCGGATTTCGGTCGACTTCTGAACGTCCACCGTTTCTCCGTTGCCGTGGAATTCTGAAGGAGCAGAGAAGCGGCTCTGCTCCGTTCGCTGTTCACGCGTGGTGGTTTGCTCCGGGGGAGAACTGCAGGGCCCGGAGGGCCAACTGTTGCCGGGACGGCGCCGGCGGTTCGTTTGTGGTTTGGGGTAGCCGTTGAGCATTGGAAGTAGCTGAACGGTCCCTGTCCCAGAGGGTGCCTGCGGGCGAGGAAGCAGTGCTCCGTTCTTGCGTCCAGGAGGGACGTTTGGTCCAGGCGAGTCACCGTGAGTTTTTTGCTCCATTCGAGTTGGAGTTGGCTGAGAGGTGGGCTTGCTCGTCAGCTACTGCGACGTTCTTAGCCGAAACGCAGAAGGAGAGGTTGCCATTACCCAGATTGTCGTGGCTGGTTCGAGCTCTGCACGGCACTCGAGGCCAGTACCCCGGAGTTTTCGCGACGTCCGTGGTCTCGTGATGGGACCTCTGTCCTGGCGCGTTGGGCCTCAGCTGGATCGAAAAGCTCTCTTGCGACTTCTTGCTGAGCCTGCAGCGTTTTCGAATACCACCGGTCCGTGTTCTTTCACTCCCGATGATCCGCGTTTCTTCGCGAGCGATCCCTCCCGCTCGTCCGACCGATTTGCTCACAGCGGTTGTTGAGGTCGTGTGCTTCGTTCTCCCAAGACCGGCTCTTTTCCTTGTCCATCCTCGGAGTGCCAAGCTTGCTCAGAACTGTTCGAAAGACATTCGCTCTTTGACGGAGGAGTGAAGACATGAAGCGGCTTTTCTTGGCTTGGGTCTTCGCCGTCGCTTCCGCGGGGGCGACTTGGGCTGGTACCACGGGCAAGATCACCGGCCGCGTGGTCGACGCGCAGACGGGTGATCCACTTCCGGGCGTGAATATTATCATCGAGGGAACCACGCTGGGCGCCGCCACGGATGTGGACGGCGAGTACGTGATTCTAAACGTCCCGCCGGGCACGTATTCGCTGGTGGCTTCGATGATAGGCTACCAAAAGATGCGCAAGATTCAGGTGGTGGTGCGCGTTGACCTGACCACCCGCGTGGATTTCGAGCTGCAGCAGACCGTGGTGGACCTCGGTCGCACTGTGGAGGTGGTGGCCGAGCGGCCCATCATTCAGCCGGACATCACCTCCAGCCGGGCCATTCTCAGTAGCGAGCAAATCGAGGCCATGCCCGTGGAGAACTTCCACCAGGTGCTCCAGCTGCAGGCGGGCGTGGTGCAGGGTTCGGCCGGTGAGCTACACATCCGCGGCGGGCGCTCGGGTGAAGTCGTGTACATGATCGACGGCATAAGCGTGACTGACCCGTTCAGCTCGGGTCTGGGGGTATCCGTGGAGAACAGCGCTATTCAGGAGCTCGAGTTCGTGAGCGGCACCTTCAACGCCGAGTACGGTCAGGCGATGTCGGGTATCATCAACATCGTCACAAAAGAGGGGACCGAGGAATACACCGGCGGGCTCCGCGCGTACTTTGGCGACTGGG
>CAYXFI010000037.1:0-17958 GCA_964464205.1 uncultured Cytophagia bacterium | reverse complement strand
AATTGATCCATGTTCTCGACGATGGCAGCGCCGAATTCCGAGCACTTGATCTCGGTCGCCCCTTCCATCTGCCGGGCCAGGTCGTAGGTGACCCGTTTCTGCTGGATTGTGGCGCTCAGCGCCTGCTCGATCAGCGTGGCCGCTTCTTCCCAGCCGAGGTACTGGAGCATCATCACCCCGCTCAAGATCAGCGAGCCCGGGTTCACCTTGTCCAGGCCGGCGTACTTCGGCGCGGTACCGTGGGTAGCCTCGAACAGCGCGATGTAGTCGCCGATGTTCGCGCCGGGCGCCATTCCCAAACCGCCGACCTGGGCCGCCGCAGCGTCTGAAATGTAGTCGCCGTTCAGATTGGGCGTAGCGATGATGTCGTACTCGGCGGGCCTGGTCAGGATCTGCTGAAACATGTTGTCGGCGATCCGGTCCTTGATCAGAATCTTGCCTTCGGGGACCTGACCGTCGTACTTCTCCCAGACCTCAGCTTCGGTCACCGTGACGTCCGCGAACTCCTCTCTCGCCACCTCGTAGCCCCAGTCGCGAAAGGCGCCCTCCGTGTACTTCATGATGTTGCCCTTGTGCATCAGTGTCACGCTCTTCCGCTTCCGGTCGATCGCGTACTGAATGGCCTTCCGCACGAGCCTCTTCGTGCCGTGAATGCTGATCGGCTTGATCCCAATGCCGGAATCCTCGCGCACCTTCACGTTCAATTCGCTCGACAGGAAAGACATTAGCTTCTTCACTTCCTCGGTCCCCTGGGGCCACTCGATTCCGGCGTAGACGTCCTCCGTGTTCTCGCGGAACACGACCACGTCCAGCAACTCGGGGCGCTTCACCGGTGAGGGCACTCCCTTGTACCATTTCACGGGACGCACGCAAGCGTACAGATCCAGCACCTGACGCAACGTCACGTTCAAGCTGCGGTACCCGCCACCCACCGGCGTTGTAAGCGGGCCTTTGATTGCTACGATGTACTCCCGGATGGTCTCGATAGTCTCCTGGGGCAGGACTTCGCCGTAGAGCTCTTTGGCCTTGTCACCAGCGTAGATCTCGAACCATACGATCCGCTTCTGCCCCTTGTAGGCCTTCTCAACGGCGGCATCGAAAACCATTTTGGCGGCCCGCCAGATGTCCGGGCCAGTGCCGTCCCCTTCGATGAAAGGAATGATCGGATCATCGGGGATCGACAACTTTCCGTCGACTATTTGAATCTTGTGACCTTCGCTCGGGGGAGTCAATCGGGACGAGCCTGCCATTTCGCACCTCCTCCGTGATTGCCAATGTCCTGTTGCCGTCCGAGGCCGTCTCCTCACTCGCGATGGCCCGCGAACGACGCCCTTTCCTCTTGCCCATCCGTCAACGCACCCGGGATGCAACACCGAAATGCGCGCCACATCCCGGAGCCTCAGGACCTTCCGAACGTATCCGCTTGAGGCATTAAATGTTAGCAAAAATCTGGCTGAAAATCAAACCATTCGCCGACTCGACGGCCGCGGCTCCCGGCGCACTGGGAGCCAAGAAGCTCCTCCACGCGAGGCCCCGTCGTAACAGGAATGCACTGGCCACCTCGTCCACGGCCCTGCTCGGTGCTGGCACAGCTGCAAGAGACCCGGAACGCGCCCCCGGACGCGAAACGGGAAAGATCGCCCGCCCCACAGAAGAGAAACGCTCGGGATAAGCCGCCAGCGCAGGAGTCCGTACCGTCGCCCAGTCCCGGGGAGGGTGCCGTTCAGGGGGTGCGGTACGCGACGCTGGGAGCAAACTACGCTTTCTACCCAGGCCAGCGATTCGGCGATGCCACGAGCGCAGTTCACCTTCCGCGAGGGGGAAGAGCACCAACCGGCTACCACCCGCGCCTGCCAGGCGGGCCGTACAGTTCCCGAAGAAAGCTCGGATGCACGCAAACTGTGGCTTACGAGGGGGAAAATCCTGGAATGCTGCGATGAAGGCTGGGTTGCGCTCAAAACGCACAGGCGTACCCCGCGAAATCCCCCGTGCTCCGTTCGAGAAAGAATCCCTACTGACCAGCCGTCCGGCTGAAGAACTCCATCCTCTTGCGCTTGGAGTCCAAGTCCATCTGTTTCAAGAGCTTGCGAAGCGCCCAGAACCCGATCTTGACGTTCCCGAAACGGGGGGTGTTCAATTCCTTCTTGATCGTCCAGATACTCGCGTCCGGCCTCTCCCGGATGATGGTCCGGATTTTCTCCTCCAAAGACTCCTCCGCAGCCGCGCTCTGCGCCGGCTGCTCAGGCTGAGTGCTCGTCGTTTGGATGGAGGATAGTGCGTGCAGTCCCTCTTCCGAGTACCCGGTCGGCGGCGGTCCCTTGCCGAAGTCCTCAATCGCCTCCTCAATCGTGTCGAAAGCCTTCAAGATGTAGTGGAACTCCAGCAGTTCGAAGACCTCGTACACGTCGGGGATCATTCCGACCAGTTTCAAATCGCCGCCGCGTTCACGCAGGTTCTTGATCTCTCCAATGAAGATCCCCCAGCCCGCGCTACTGATGTAATCGACGTCGCTGAGGTCGATAATGATGTTGTAATTGCCGGAGGCGATGAGGTTCTTCAGGGAGCTCTCCAGCTCGGACGACGTCGTTGTGTCGATGTAGCCCCCCACCTTGATCACCGCAATGTCCTGCTGCGGACCTTTCTTCTCGACCGAAAGCTGGATTCCTTCCATTTCCCCTTGTCTCCCAAGCAAGACGGTTTTCGGAACGTCTACGAGATTCCCTGCGCCGCTCCCGGACCTCCGGGGCTCAACCCGCGCCCACAGGCCGCAACTTCCCTTCCGCACCCCCCGACGGTTCCCAACTCTCGCACGCGGGCTCGCCAACCGGAGCAACGTGCAGGTCGCACCCGCGCAATCTGTTCCCCGTCCCCCGGAGGAACGTCAACGTTCGCGAAATCGGGAAACGATCACTGATCCGATGTCGTGGACTCCCCGTTTCCGTGCCCCACCGACCTGCGCAAGCCCCGAAGCACGCCGAATTTAGCCGCAGGTCCCCTAAATGTCAAGGGGAAGCTCCCCGCCGGGACATCAGTCTCTTCGCCTTCTGTATGTGGTACAGGATGTCCCGACGAGCAGGATCGATCTTGAGGATTTTGTGCCACTCCTCGATGGCCTGCCCGTACTCGCCGCGGTTCGCGTAGATCACGCCGATATTCTCGTACGCATCGGTGTCGAGGGGGTCCAGTTCCTTCACTTTCTGATACGCCCGCAGTGCCTCGTCGTGAAGACCAGCCCGGTAGTAGGCATTCCCGAGAATGTTCCAGGCCTCTTTGTACTCAGGAAATTCTTCGACCACTTTGACGAATTCTTCAATGGCTTTCTGGTAGTCCTTCCGCCGGTAGAACCGCAGGCCGCGGGCCAGATGCCGTTTCCTCTCCGCCAGTCTCTGGTCCTCTTTGCTCTCGGCAGTACCTCTCGACCCCGGCTCTCGCGGCTGCACCTCCCCGGCACCCGGCTCCTCTTCGGTCCTGGGCGGCACCGGTGGCGGCGCTTGGGACACGTAGCTCAGCTCCTCCTCAATCGAACGTACCAGATCCACGAAACTCACCATCTCCCCCTCATCGGAAGCCGAGACTTCGCCTCTTCCGTTCTCGGGCTCCCCTTCCAATTGATCCCGCAGCACCTCCTCCACACCCGAAAGCACGTCGAGGTCGTCAAAGGTCTCGGTCGAAGAGGTTCCGCCGGTTTCCTGCGATTTCCCTTCGGAGGCACTGAGCTCGTGTTCGAGCTCTCGGGTGATCAACTCCGCAAAATCTTCCGGCCCCTTGGCACGGTCCTGCGATCCTCCCGCCTCCTCCGTCGGCTCGCTCCCAGCTTCTTGCTCAGTGGAGACTTCTTCCAATTCCCCCTCCGAGGAAACCAGCAGATCTTCGAAGGAGCTCGCCACGGGAAGATCTTCTTCGGTCACGGCCTCTTCCGCCGCTTCGGCCTCGCCCTCCCCGTCGTGCGCTTCTTCGCCCTCCTCCAGGAAAGCCTCCAGGAATTCCTCGGCGAATTCCCCCGCCGCCTGTTCCTGCGACTCTGCTTCGGCTTCCTCCACCCGCGGCTCTTCGGCCGATGGCGAAGGTGGCAAAGCCTTCATCTCCTCCGGCAACTCAGCTTCCGCCTCAACCGGCCGCTCCTCCTCCACCGGAGGTCCTTCCTCAATCACTGGGCGACCATCCAGGGTCAGGAGCGGGGCGCCCGGCGGCTTGGGCCGGTTTTTGTGGGCATTCCGCGCCGCAAATGCCTCTCGCATCTGGCGCGTGTTCAGTCGGCTGCGGACCAGCTCATCGTAGATCTTGCTCTCGCTGATCACCGTGAAGCCGTAGCGCTCCGTGTTCAGCTCCTCGGCGATCCGTTTAGCCCCGTACTCGGGATGCCGGAGGATGACGTCGTAGATCTTCACCTTTTCTTCAATGCTGAGATGCTTCGCCTCAATCGAGGTGGCCTCATCCTCCAGCTCAAACGCTTCCAGGCCCTTCGTCTCAAACAGCTTCTTGTAACGAGTGTAGTAGGCGTAGGTGGTGATTCCCGCCAGTTCGCAGGCTTCGCGGATGCTCTTTCCGTTCAGAATCAGCCGATGTGCTTCCTTCGCGCGGTTGAACTCCACCTTCTCCGGGGTCATCTTTTCCTTGATCGCCACCAGCGTGATGTCGTCGTTCTGGGGCTCGCCCTCGGTGAAGGAATGGAGCTCGTCCCGGAGTTTCTCCACGAAAGCCTCTGCTGGGAGATGCCCGTACTCGCGGATCACCTGCAGCAACCGCTCCTCCCCGAAGAGCTCACGCTGCGGGTTCATGGCCTCCGTGATGCCGTCCGTGTACATCACGAGGATGTCATCTTCCGCGAGCCGGATCGTGTCCGATTCGATGGACTTGGCGAACATGCTGGGATCGGGCAGATCCAGACCAATCGGGAAACCGCGCGGGTTGAGGTAGTACGTCTTCCGCGTACGACCGCGGTACAAGATCATCGGATTGTGTCCGGCGCTGGCGTAGTTCAAACGTCTCCTGCGCGTGTCCAGAATGGCGTAGAAGATGGTGACGAACATGCCCTTCTTCATGTCCCGGATCACGAAGTCGTTCACCCGGCGCAGTACCTCCGCAGCGTCGAGTACGCCGCGCGCCTCCGTCCGCAGTGCCGTGCGGATCATGGTCATCACCAGCGAGCCAGGCACCCCCTTGCCGGACACGTCCGCCACCGCGATGCCGTACACGTCTTTGTCCACTTCCACGAAATCGTAGTAGTCCCCGCCCACTAACCTCGCTGCCTCGTAGAAAGCTGCGATCTCGTACCCTTCGATCTTGGGGAATTCCGAGGGAAGTAGTGTCTGCTGGATTTCCCGAGCCACCTGGATCTCGCGATCCAGCTGCTCCTTCTCCGCCAGGCTCTCTTCGGATTCCCGCAGCTTGTGGGTCATGGCGGTGAAGGCTTTGGCGATTTCGCCCACTTCGGACGATTCGTCCAGATCCAGCTCGGCCGTGGGCGGAGCGCCTCGCCCAGCTTCCCGCACCCAGTAGGCGAGTTTGCGCAACGGCGAGGTGACCAGGTAGACCAGGAAGAACACACCGCCGTAGGAAATCAGCAGAAGGACGAGGGTATTCCGCAGCTTGGCCAGACGAGCGGCGCGGATCGCGGCGTTCGCTTCTTCCTTCGGGATCCAGATGTGAGCTGTGCCAAGAGGAGGTTCGTTCTCGCGAGGCCGGACCGGCGCAGAAATGTCGAACACCTCCGTGCCGTCAGGCGCCCGGTAGTACACCGCCCACTCGTTGACGGTCGTGTACCGCGGCGGAGGGGAGAACGTCTCGTCTATTTCGAAAAGTCTGGTACTGAAGAGAATCTTGCCAGTGGAATCAACCACGAAAGCCTTCACCACGAACTGCTCGTTCCCCTTGAGGGAACTCTTGAGGGCTTTCCCGGCGTACAACTGGGCCTCGATCGGGCTTTGGGCCTCGCTCACGGCCGCCGCCACCGCGTTGGCCACCGGCACGCAAATGTCCCGTCCGCGCACCACGTACTGGCCGATGATTTGATCGTCGATCTTGCGGAACTGGGCCAGGTAGGTGACGGCCATCGCCAGGGTAATCACGCCGCAGGCGATCAGGGAATAGCGGACCTTGAGACCCAGGGGAATGGAGGGAACCGAAAGAAGTCGTCGGCTCTGCGGATCGCGGTACTTGACCAGACGGAGCTCGTTGCCCTCAGAGGTCTTGCGGTAGTCGATCTCGTCGACGAGCTTCCGGATGATGAAGATCCCCAGCCCTCCGCGCTTTCCCCGAGCCACGTATTCGTGCAGATCCGGAGCCCTGACGCGGCGTGGATCGAAGTACCGACCCTGGTCGATGATGCTCAGTTCGATCCGATCGTCGAACCCGTGAACCCGAATCGTGATTGTGCCGCCACGGCCCCGGTACGCGTGCTTGATGACGTTGCTCGCAGCTTCCTCCACCGCGTAGCGGAGCGCGTTGATCACACGCGTGCTGCACTTGTACTTTCGCGCGGCCCGCGCGACAAAGTCCCGAATCTCACGTAGGTATTCGACATGCGCTGGAACGCGCAGCTGTTCCGGCGCCGATCTGCTCATGCTCGCCACGGAACTATCTCTTCTTCAGAACCTCTCTCGCTTCGTCGATCGAGTCCAGAATGCGTTTGTTGTACGGCTGTAACTTGCGACATTCCTCCCAGACCTGCAACGCCTTTTCGTACTCGCCGTTCGTGAAGTACTCCAACCCCTGCAGGTACTTTGCGCGCACTTCACCCTTCAGCGGCTCATCCTTGGCGAGCGCACGGGCTTTTGCCTCCTCGTACCAGCGACGAACCTCGTTGTTGTTGGGCTGCAGGTGAAGCGCCCGCTCGAACGCCTTCATCGCGGCCTTGTAGTTCTTCTGGGCGTAGTAGCGGATTCCCTGCTCAAAGCTGCCACTGAAATCAAGCTGCGCCTCGATCGAGTTGATTTTGCCCTGCAGCAACTTCACCACTTCGGGCCGGTCGGCAGCGAGGCGCTGGGCTTCGCGCAGTTTCGCGACAGCCTGCCGCTTGTTGTTCTGCCGCAGCAACCGACGCGCCTCCAGCACGAGCTCCTCGATCATCTTGTCGATCTCTTTGTGAACCTCCTCGATCATCTTCTTGGCGACGTCGTTCTCCGGCTGTCGCTCCAGGATCATGTTGAATTCCCGCAGCGCCTGCAAGTAGTCGCCCGTCTCCAGGAAAGCCAGGCCCTTGTTGTAGTGCTCGCGGGCGAATTTCTCCTGTTCCTCCCGCAGCTTCGTCTCCAGGTCTTTCCGGGCCTGCTCGGTGGCTTCTTTCGTCAACTGCTCGTCGATCTTCTGCTCGGCCTGCTGCGAAAGAGTCTGCGCCTCGGTGTTCTGGGGATCCAGAGCCAGAACGCGCTGAAACTCGCGCCAGGCCCGGAAGTACTCCCCGCTTTCGAGGTACTGTCGCCCTTCCCGCAGGCTTCGATCAATCTGCTCCCTTCTCTCCCACTCAATTTGCTTCTGTACCAGCTCCTCCAGACGCCGGGCTTCCCGCTCCCGGATCAGCTGGAGGATCTCCTCTCGCGTCTTACCGATTCCCACGGTCAGGGAGAAACGGTGGCTCGGCGACAACTCGTGCTCGAAGAAGCGGCCGAAGGAGTAGTCGAGCCGGAAGTCCCCCTGCACCCAACCCGCGCCGAAGCTAAGCTGCCCATTGTTGATGCCGAAGCGCAGGGCTGCCCGGTCTTCGTACACGTATTCGGTGCCCAGGTGGAGTTGTGTCGGCGCTCGATCGCCTTTCTCGATGTCCAGGTACACTCGCCCCCGACCCCCGAGCATGTCCAACCCGATCGGCAACGACACGCCCACTCGAATGTCGTGGGGCAAGTAGTTCGCCTGCTGGGCCAGTCGCGTGGATGGCGACAACGCGTTCTGAACGGAAAGACCCACCGTGAGGCCGGAGAACGAGCCTTCCGGAAGGTTCGGTTGCCAAATCACGCCCACGTCCACGCCCATCCCAGAGTCCGTGAAATTCCAGATCGACTCGCGATGGAATTTCACCGTCGCACCCGCGGTGAGTGAAAAGGGCAATTGTTTTGAGTAGCTGAACAAGAACTCGTCTTGACTCATGCCGAAGGTGCCCTGGGCCACGTTGTGCTCATCTCTCGCTTGGAGCTCTCCGGTCGCCACTCGGGCCCAGCCCACGGCAAAGGTACCGAGCGTCAGCGTGGGGTGCACGTAGCCGACGAAACCGTAGTGGCTGCCCGCGAGCAGATTGGTGTAGAAGACCGTCACTGCGCGGCGTTCCAGCAAGTCCAGAGCACCGGGATTCCACAGAATGGCGGTCGGATCGTCGGGGTACGCCACAAAGGCACCGCCCATGCCGAGCGGACGCGCCCCCACACCCACCGTGAACAGGCTCTGGATCCCCCCGCTCTGCGCCGCCGCCCCGCGCGCGAAGCTCAGCACGCCAGCAACGGCGAGCCCTGTGACAAGCAGACGCACCCCCCACGTACTCGCGTGCGCCCTGCAGCGGCCGCCTGCTTCAGCCTTCCGCCTGCGTCCAATTGCGCTCGATCTGCACCTCATCGGACCACCGCCACCTTCGTGATGGCCGACTCTCCGAGTCCCGTCACGATCTGTACCACGTACACCCCGTTCAGAACCGCCATGCCCTGCCCGTTGCGGCCGTCCCACACGACGTCGCCGTCGTGCAGACCTTCCTGGCCCTGGGGATCCTGCGGCCCGAAATGCCGGCTCCACACCAGGTCACCCGTGAGCGTGTAGATCCGGATGTCCACATTTGTCGCTTTCTTGAGGTAGTAGACAATCGTGGTCGAACGCCTGCTGCCGTAGCCGAATGGGTTGGGGTAACAGCCGAAGCTCTTTTTCAGGTCCGCTGTCACCACTACTGAAAAGTCGGAAGCCAGATTCAGGTTCTGCACGGGCTTCCCGTTGCGGTCTCCGATCAGGACCGGGGTACCCGATTCGGCATCCACGGCGTCCAGGTCGGAGGCGTTGCTCACGTGAATCTGGAAATCCGTGATCCCCGTTTTCGGCAGCAGGTCGACGTACACGAGGTAGCTCCGCACGTCCCCGCCCGCCAGCGTATCCCCAGCGCCACCCGCCAGAGGCACGTACACCGGATTCTCGGGCCCAATCTGCGAATTCACCCCGACGGGCGAATCCGGCTGCGAGGCTTCCGCCACCCAAACCCGGGCGGCGATCTCACTTGGCTTGATCTCCGTACCCTTCCGGTCCGTGAACGTCACGTTCAGCCCCCTGAGGAGGATGTGGTCGGCGCCCTCCTGCCCGCGATTCTCGAGCCGGAGGCGCAGCAGCGGTACCGCTTCCTGGCCCGTCGCGACGGTGTTGGTCTTCTCCACTGCTTCGGGGCTCACGATGAGCATCTTCGCCTGCACCGTCACGGGGAGGTCCGTCCGATCGCTGAGCACCACGGCCGGCTCGTAGGAGTTTTCGTCCAGCGGGCGATTGATCATCCGGACGCGCAGTACGTGCTGTCTGCCGCTCTCCTGCGGAGCCTTCACGCGCCACTGCACCCGCCCGTCCCACGTTGAGCGGAGGGAATCGCCCAGGATCTGGAAGCCGTCGGGAACCGACAGGACCATGCGGAGGCTATCGCCGGTGAGCAGCCAGCCCGCGTCGCCCAGGTTCTCCAGGAAAGCCGTGACGGTGAACAACTGCCCAGACCACACCGTTCCCGAGACAGCGCCGGGAGGATCCGTGATACCCGCCTTCACCTTGATCCGTGCGCCCCGCAGGGTTGTCACCGGCACCGCATCCCGATCTCGAACGACGGCCGCTTTCTCGTAGGAGTTCTCGTCCCGCGGGCGATCCACCAACACCAGCTCCACATTGAACGTAGCCAACGTGGGCTCCGCCGGAGCGAGGAGAGTCCAGGTGAGCTCAGGCTGAGCGCTGCTCTTGATCTCGCTCTCTCCGTCGGCCAGCCGGTACCCACCAGCCACCGGCACCGAGATCCGCACCCTGAAGCTATCGCCCGCCACGAGCCCCGCCGTACCGTTGTTCTCGATGGTCGCCTTGACCACAAAGCGTTGACCGGTCGACAGCACACCGTCGGCCGCGCCAGGCGGAGACGCAATGCTGGGACGCAGGCTCAGGCGAGCTTGCTCCTGCACCTCCACGACCAGCGGATCCGAGACGTCCGTGAGTGCCACCGTGTCGTTGTTTGCATCGTGGGCGGACAGCGTGACCCAGATGCTATCGGGCACGGAACTGGCTTTCGTCGGCGCCACCACCTGCCACGATGCACTCACCCCACGACCGGCCGTCACCTTGGCGAGGGACTGTTCCGTGAAGAACTCCGGCGAGCTGAAATGGATCGACGCATCCACCTTGTCGCTCACGCCCTCCGCGGAGAATACTGCTGTCACTACGAACGTCTGGCCAGTGGAGAGAACTCCGTCCTGCGCACCCAGAGGCGAGGCAATGAACACGCTGTCCAGTCGTACGTATCCGCCCGCAACCGTGGAGACCGACAGATCGCGGCTCATCTGCGTCACATCTGCCGCACCACCTGTGTTCTCATCGCTGGGACGCTCTTCGAAATACACGGTGAGCACGTCCGGGTCGTGTGGGCTGGACGGCGCACGCAAGCGCCAAGTGACCGTCTGCACCGGTCCCGTCATCTCGAAAGTCTTGACCAGTCCTTCTTCCTCCGGATCCAGCTCTACGCCCGTGTTGCCCAGGTCCAATCGCAATTTGCCTTCACCCACCGCAGCAGCCTGTCCCGTGTTCACTACCTTGGCCTGGAGGAGGAACGGCTGACCCTGAGTGAGCACGCCGTCGGTAGCCCCGGGTGGGGCCACGATGCTCACCTGTAGCGACAGAGTGGCCCTGGGCACGGTGCGCACCGTCAGCGTATCCAGATCGGTACGGCGCACGCCCGTTCCGTCGATCCCCTCCGCAAACACAATGAGCTGCTGCGGACTCAAATCGGCGCTACCGGGGGCTTTCACGTACCAGTAAACAGCGGCCGAATCCGACCCCACTGCTCTGGAGCTGTCGCCCACCACCAGGTAACCCCGCCCTTCCGGCACTCGGAGGGCCACCCGCCGTTCGTTGAGATCACTGGACGAGACTACGTCGGCGCGCACGAAGAAATCCTGCCCCGTGGACAGCACACCATCTTTGGCACCCTCCGGCAACGCAATCTCGCTCCGGGCAATTCGGATGAACGGACGCAGCGTCGAAACGACGGTGAAGGCCGTGTCCTCCGCAACCTGGCACGTCTGGAGCGAATTCAGATCGCGCGGCACCGCGACGAGTGCCGTCACAATCGTGTCGGCAACGCTGGTGGTGTCCGGGGCCCGCATTTTCACCCGAACCGGCAGATCCGCCCGGAACGGGACTGTGACCGGTTGGTCGCTGAACTGACTGTCGGGGCCCGCAATCCAGTAGCCCGCGGCCGGCATCACCGTCACTCGACCGCCCGTGTCCACATCCGCCGTGCCGAGATTCTTCACCAGGACCTCGAGCCAGAAGATCTCGCCCACTGTGAGCAACGAGTCACCGCCCGACACCGTAGCCGTCACAGCCAGTCTGGCGGGCCACTCGATCCGCACCGTGGCGCGCGCGTTCAGGGGGTCGGCAGGCGGCTCGATCGCGGCCGGAATCTGGCTCTCGTGCGCAGTGGCCTCGATGATGTCCGCTTGGAACACCTCGCCGGAGAGGTTCTCCTGGTGGGCAGCCGTCACCTGGAATGTGACCGACGCCGTACCACCCGGCTCCAGGTACGGGATCGTACGGACCGAATCCGGAATCAGAGAGAGGCCCGTCAGGGAACGCAGGCGGACCCTCACGGAGTCCACTCCTTCCCGACCCTGGCGTTCTTCCACCGTCACTCGAATCTCGAAACTCTGGCCAGTGTTCACGACCCCCACGCCCTGCGCCGTCACCCGCGGCGCCAGCACCCGGGTGCGACGAATCCGTACCACAGCGTTCGTCTCCACAAAGAAACCGCCGGTACCGACCGCCACCACCTGACCGGCCTGCGCACCCTTGTTCCGGTCGTAGCCTCGCACCTGCACCTGAATCGTACCCGCCCCCCCGCGCGGGCCCGTTTCGGTGACGCGGTAGACCAGCGTATCCCCCTCGCCGGCCGCCAGAGTGAGGCCAGCCCGTCCTTTGAACCGGGTCGGCGCCACGATCGTGTAGTTCTCGGTCTCGTCCACCCCGCCAACGTACACTTTCACATCCGAGCTCTGGGGCGTGAATGTGACCGAGGCCTCGCCCGTGTCGGCCACGGCTACCAGAATGTGCCACTCCACCCGGCTCTCGGCGACCACGGTGTCGGGGTCGGCCTCCACAGCCAGAATTGCCGGTCCAGCCGGCTGCTGGACGACCGCGTACGTGGAGTCCGAAAGAGGCGGATCCACCACGACCGCAGCGCCTGAGTTAGCACCCACCGCGCTCGCCACCGCTACGGTCAGTCCCACCGTGTCGCGCAGGGTGCTGGTGACCACATTGAACGTGGCCGTCGTGCTGTCGTGACCAGAAAGGGCCTGGGGCAACAACACCGAATAGATCGGCTGCTGGAGCGCCGAGTCAGGCTGACCGCGCAGGGTGAGCTGAACCGATTGCGCGGGCTCAGTACCCCGGTTCTCCACCATCACTTCCACGGGGAACGTCTGCTCCGTGTCCACGTACGGGGCGTTGGGAGCAACGTTCCGCACCCAACGGACCCGCAGACGCGCCGGCTCCTGGATGATGGCGACAGCCACGTCGTCCACCGGGGGCTGCACTTCCGCCGACAAACCGCTCTCCCGTCCAGTGGCCGACACAATCTGCGCCCGGAAAGTCTCCCCGGCCAGGTCCTCCACCGCCGAGGCGGTCACGGCGAAGGCCAGGGTGCGCGTCTGGCCCACGCGCAGCGTGTCGATCGTCTTGGTCGGCTCGACGGTCGACCCGCCACTCGTCACCAATCGAACCGCCACGTTCAGCAGGTCTTCGCCACCCTTGTTCGCCACGTCCACCTCCACGGTGAACGCCTGGCCCGTGTTCACCAGGGCCCGGCCTTCCCCGTCCTGACGCAGCGCCACGGGCTCAGTCCGCAGAATCTGAACGGCCGCCAGGCTCGCGACGAAAACCTGCCCACTCCCGGACGCCGACGGCGCTGGCTCGCGATCCGGGTAGTTCAGATCCACGCCGCTCACGTTCGCGAAGATACCGGCGAGACCGCCGATCGCCCCCGTCTGCCGGATTTCGTAGGTGAGGATCACCGTCTCGTTGCCGGTCGACGGGTCCAGGGTTCTGGCCTCGTCGGAAAGGACGGTGGGAACCACCACGTACCCGGTCTGCGGTACGCCACGAATCCGGAATTCGAGATCGGAAGCCTGCGGCTGGGCCACTCGTACAGGGGCGGTGCCCGTGTCGCGCACCGCCAGGTACACATGCCAGAACGGAGAGGTTTGCTTGGCAAGCACGGTGTCGCGGTCCGTCCACACGGAGTCGATCGACAGGTAAGCTGGCTCCTCGATGTTCAGAACGTACGTCGTGTCGCCCGCCTGGAGAGCTGGGGAAATGAGGGCAGCGGATCCTGTGTTGCGCGCAACGGCTTTGGAAATCCCCACGTGGAGGGTCTCCGTAGTGTCGGCCACGGAGCCCGTCTTGCCCAAAATCTCGCCCCAGACCGAAGCATTACCCGCGACCGTGCCCACGTAGAGCGATCCCGCGAGGGCGGAAAAGCCCTCCACCGAGGTGATGCGCACCACGACGCTGTCCGCCTCGTCCTGCCCCAGGTTGGTCACACGCACCCGCAGCGTGTACGGCTGGCCCGTGTCCAGGCTCGGGGCATTCGGGGCAGTGGCGGTCGATACCAGCACCGTGTCGATGCGCACCTGTGCGGGGGTCTCCACCACGACCGAGCCGCGGGTGGTTGCGTCCGAAGTCGCCACGATTTCCCGACCGCTGTTGTTCTCCACCGTTCGGATCCGGGCGTCGACCGTGCAGGTGCCAGTCGCCGAACCGTCGGTCACGTCCACCGTGAACACCAGACTGTCGCTCTCACCGCCGTCCAGCACCCAGGTGCCGTCGGAGAAACGCGCCGGCGGAGTCACCTGCCAGTTCGTGCCGATCCCGAAGGTGAGGTAGGTGTTCGCAGCGGCGGAATCGATCGTCACCGCGCTTTCGCCATCGTTGCGCAGGAGTACGCTCACGTACCAGTCCTCCGTCTGCCCGACCGTAACGCTCGGCTGCCACGGCCGCACGCGTACGATCGACACCTGCGCCGGGGACTGGACGATCACGTACCCAGAATTCCCGTTCGTGCTCTGGCTGAGATGCCTGCCGGGGTCGTTGACATCGGTGACGTACAGGGTTCCCTGAATGCGGACGCTCCCGGTGGGCATGCTCGCATCCACGCTGGTCACTTCGAAGATCAGCGAATCGGTGCGCCCACCTCCAAGCTGAGTGGTGCCGCTCCCGGCGAACACCGTCGGGCTGGTGTACGTCACCTTGTCGGTCACATCCGTGCTGAGCCGGTACAGTTGCAAGCGGGTGCTGTCCAGCGCCACCGGCGAGCCGCCATTGTTCGTCACGACCATCACGATCTGCCAGGGCCGCGTCTGGCCCGCCGTCACCGTCGGTTGTGAGGCCCGGGTGTACTCGATGGCCAAAGCCGCCGCTTCGTTCACCCGGAGACTGTCGGACAGCGCCAACGTCTTGCTGTAAGCATTGCCGTTCTCCTGCCCCACGAGCACTACTTCCGGCTGGTAGGAGCCAATCGCCATGTTGGCCGGTACCGGCTCCGAGCGGAAAGTGAGGGTTGTGTCCCCCGGCCGGATGCTCTTCACGTGCGTCGAATCCAGCAAAGCCTGAAAGGTGTGGGGGCCGTCGGTGAAGCGGAAGAGCGTCTGGAGCGGATCGAGGTCCACGGTGCTACCGCCCCCGTTGTGCACGCGCACGGTGAATCGTGCGTTGCTACCCCGATTGACGTCCACCGGATTGAGGCTACCCGGCACGTAGATGATGGCCGAGGGCGTTTGCACCACCACAAAGTCGTCCACGTCGTCCGGAGCGACCGTGTCCAGCACCCTACCGCTGTTGTTCTCGGTGGCGCGAACGGCCGCCCGGATCCGAATCTGACCGAGTGTGTTCCCGGTTTTCGCCACCGTGTAGACAAGAACGTCCGAGGACCCTCCATCCAGCACGGCGGTCCCTGAACCCTCAAAAGCGGTAGGCCAAACGACCTGATAGTCGGTCTGTTCGGAATTGTCGAAGGTGGAGTAGAACCGGATGTACGTCGAAGCCTGATCAGCGAGGTCGACGGTCACCGCGCTCTGGCCCCGGTTTTCCACCGTGACCTGCACTGTCCAGTTCGTCGATGTGCCGCGGGTGAGGAATGTGTCGGAAGCCACGATCGAGGTGATCACGATATCCGCAGGCGTCTGAACCGTCACAGAGCCCGCCGTCGTCGGGTCGGTCGCCTTCTGGACGTACGCTTGGGAGTTCACATCCACGCCCTTGACCCGGGCTGAGATCACGGCCGTCCCCGCCGTGGCCCCGGTCTGGGTGATCGTGTACACCAGCGTGTCCTGACCGCCCCCGATCAGGGTGAGCCCTCCCGAATTCGACCACCCCGTGGGCTTCTGAATCTGAGAATCCGACCCCGTGCTGAACCTGATCCAGGTAGAATCCATGTTCACCTGAAAGTCGGCCTGGCCCTGGTTGGCCACGACGACGTACACTCTCCACACACTCGTCTGCCCAGCCGTGACCGTAGCCTGGCTGGGAGTCACGCTGGTGATTGCCAAGGACGGAGGCGTTTGTACCGTGATGGAGCCGAACTTGCTGGAGCTCTCCGAGTCCGTGTACACGCCTTCCTGCGCCGCAACCCTCGCGTAGATCGTGATCTCGCCCGCAGTGGAGCCCGTCCGGTCCACGCGGTAAATGAGAGTGTCCTGTCCCCCTCCGGCTGCCAGCGTGTTCCCCCCACCCGCGAGCTCCGTGGGAGCCGTGATCGTGTACTCCGAGGTAACGTCCTGGCCCGCCTTTCGGAAGCGGATGTAGGTCGACGAGGCGTCGAAATCCACGTGCACGGGCGATTCGCTCGTGTTTTGCACCACGACATAGACATCCCAGGCCCGCGTCTGGCCCTGAGTCGCCTTCGCCTGGGAGGTTTGGATGGCGACGATGTGCAGCGACGGTTTCTCCCGCACGTACACCGGGTCGTACACGGAGCTGGTATCCGTCGTAGTGGCTCCCGAATTGGCGTCGTGACCCCAGATCCTCCCGTAGACCTTCACTTCGCCCACCTGGGCCGCCTGAGCCACGTTGAACGTCAGGTCGAAGGTCTCCTGCTGGCCTCCTGCGATGGACGTCGGGTTGTTCGGATCCCGGTAGCGGACGAAATCGGAGGTTTGGTCGCCAGCCGCACCGACGAAGAGGAGGTCCACACTGTCGATCACAGCTGCACTGGTTTGAGTCGAACCGTAGTCGTTCCTCACGGTCAGCGTCACCGCCACGCCCGTGTCGCCTTGGTCCACGGTGTCCAGCGCCACGGCCACCGCCGAGACCTCCAGAGAGGCCGGCTTGTACACCTGCCAGCTGTGAGTGCTCGAGGCCGTGTTGTCGCTCACGTTGCTGCCGTTCACCGTGCCGCTCACGTAGCCGTCGATCACCACGGCTCCCAGCGTGGCCGTGCTTTTCACGTTCACCGTGAATGTGAACACCACTTGGCCGCCGGCCGGAATGACCGTGATCGTGTCCGTCCGGCTCACCACGTAATCAGACGTGACATCGCTGCCGCCCGCAGAAAACGTCAGACCGGCGGACACATTCTCTACCGGCAGAGAGCCGTTGTTCTTCGCCGTGAGGCTGACCTCCACCCCGCTCTGGCCTCGCGTGACCTGCGTCTCCCCGGAGCTCACGGATACGAGCTCCAGCGCCACCACGGAAATAACGTCGCTCAAGACCTCATACCCGGTGTCGACCTCGTGGACGCCGAAGCGTTGAGCCCCAGGGGTATTCAGCACGAAGCCGCTACCCGCGAACGTCTGGGTACCCGCGTCGGAGAGCTGGAATTGGTAGGCCTTGGTCGGACCATCGTAGGGAAACTGGGCGTTCGCGTCCGTATTGCTGAAGAAATAGACTGACCCCGTGTAGTTGTCTTTCAAATTCCCGTACTGGTCGTACACGGTCACCGTCACGTCGTTAGCCGGACTTGGCCAAGCCTGCCCAGCCTGAATGGTGCTCGGATAGCCCGAAAGTGCGAGGGAACCGAAAGCGCCCGGCTGCACGGTCACCGCCGTGTCCTTGGTGGCGAGGCCGGAGGAAGTGTGCAGCGTGGTTCGCTCGGCCAAGACCAAGAGCTGATTCGCCGAGCCCGTCCCGTCCACGACCGTGACGTTCTGGAGCGAGGGCATGGTCCCATTGGGGCTCTGGCCCGTGCCTCCGGAGATCGAGACTGTCACGGTTCCGCTGGCCGGATTCCCCGCGGCGTCCTTCGCGTTCACCACCGTCAGCGCGAACGCCACCCCAGCGGTGACCAGCGTGTCAAGCTGCAGATCGTAGCTCGCGATCTGGCTTGCCTGTACCAGAATGTTGCTGCTGGTCTCGCTGATCGTGCCGTCAGTGACGGTGATGGTCTGCAAGCCCTCAGTCTTCAGAACAAAAGCCGAGCCCGGAAAGGTGTGCTGGCCCGCATCCGTGCCCGGATTGAACGAATACTTGTTTCCGTCGTTGTAAGTCAGCTCCGCGTTGGGATCGCTGCTCTCGAAGTACACCGACCCATCGTAGTCCGTCTTCCGATTGCCGTAAGCGTCGTAGGCCGTGACCGTGACGTCGTCCGAACCGAAATCGTTACCCGCCACCACCGTGTCGGGGTAGCCCGTCATGGTGAAGCTGGCCAACGCCCCCGGCAGGACCGTGATACTCGATGTCTGCTGGGTCACCCCGTCGGCAGCGGCCTGCAACACCGTGGGAGTAGTATTGAACAACGTTTGGTTGGCACGTCCCGAGCCGCTG
>CAYXFI010000036.1:0-18112 GCA_964464205.1 uncultured Cytophagia bacterium | reverse complement strand
CTGCTCGACGAGTTCCGTGAGCTGTCGGATCAGTTCCCCGACCTCGCCCTCCGACACGGCCAACCTCTGGGCGAGCTCGCGGAGATCCAACTTTTCCACCAGCGACCGCCAGAGCTCGACCAGCTTCTGCTTTTCGGCACTCACCCGTCATTCTCCAAGGTAACGTTCGTACACGCGCACGGCTTCGGACCAATCGCTCGCCCCTTTCACCGAGATCCGCCCGTCCTTGAAAAACGCGACTTCCAGATCCCCCAACCTCGCCCAGATCAGGTATTCGTTAGCCTTGACTTCACGCTCGCGGTGCAGGCGGGCTCGAAGCACTTCCAGGTCGACTTCCATTTTCCTCTCAGGAAGCACGTTGATGACCCCTTCCTCCACCACTACCTGCGGACCCTCATGGCCTTCGGCTTCCAGGTACTCGAACTCGCGACGGACGCAGACGGGGCAGCCTTTCTCGCCGGTTCGCCGCGCCACCTGGGTCGCCTCCATTTCCCCCCGCCAGGCGTCGAGGGCGTACACCCTGCCAGCCCACTCTTGCACTTCCGTTCCGGGTAGGAGACCGCGGATGGTGAGGTGAGCCTGGAAAGCGGAAACCATGCGCACAACAGGCGGATACAGACCCATCTCAGCCGTGGAAGCTGGAACCAGCGGACCAGACCCGTCCAGAAGACAGCGCAGGCAGGCCGTTTTGCCCGGCACCACTCCCATCGCGAGTCCCGAAGCCCCTCCCACTGCACCGAAGATGAAAGGCTTACCCGCCCGGACGCACGCTTCGTTCAACAACAGGCGCAGGTCCAGGTTGTCGCTTCCGTCCACCACTACGTCGACGCCCTTCAGCAGCCTGCGCACGTTCGAAGCGTCCACATGTCGCAGACGCGCTTCGATCGAAATCCGCGGTTGAATCGCTTTGAGGTGATCGCGTAGAGCGATCACTTTGGGTTTCACCTGCTCGGCGTCTTCCTCCGTGTACAGACACTGTCGGTGCAGGTTGCTTTCGTCCACGTAGTCGCGGTCCACCAGGCGGAGTCCACCCACTCCCATCCGGCAGAGAATCTCGGCCACGTGCGAGCCCAATCCCCCCAGACCCACAATCAGGACCCGCGCACCGCCGAGCGCCTCTTGTCCTTCACGCCCGAATTCAGCGAAGGCGATCTGGCGAGCGTATCGATCCAAGGTCAGTCCTCGCGGTAGGCGATCTCACCGCCCACGACCGTCATCCGGACGTGGGCATTCAGTACATCATCCGCGTCTTTCGCTTCGCGTAGGTCGCGGTCGAAGACCACGAAATCCGCCAGCATTCCGGGTCGCAGTTCGCCTTTCACCCGCTCCTGGTGCTCCGCGTACGCAGACCCGGACGTGTAGCATCGCAGGGCCTCGTCCATCCCGACGCGTTCCTCCGGCGACCAATCTTCGGGATCCCAGTCTACCCCTGCCGAAAGAGGCCGCCGGAATACCGCGGCCGCCAGAGTTTTCCGCGGATCGAGGTCCTCCACCGGCCAATCGGTACCAAATGTCACCGCGCAGCCGGCCCGCAGAAATGACTTCACACGATAGGAGATTCGCACGCGGTCGCCGATTTTCCTCCTCGCCCACAGCAGGTCGCTGGTGAGATGGACCGGTTGGACGGAGGCCACGATCCCCTGCTTGGCAAACCGACTCAGATCGGAGTCCGTGACCGACTGAGCATGCTCGATTCGGTGCCGCAGACGTGACGCGCCGACGCGCTCGAACTGGTCGAGCACGATCTGCACCGCCGCGTCGCCAATGGCGTGGACGGCCAGTTGCAGGCCTCCTTCCTGTGCTGTTCGAAAGAACTCTCCCAGCTCCGAAGGCTCGTGAATCAGAAGACCGCGGGTATCGGGCCGGTCCTGGTAGGCTTCCCGAAAGTAGGCCGTACCAGCACCGAGAGACCCGTCCGCGAAGATCTTGATCGTGCCCAATCGCAACCACGCATCCCCGAGACCCACAGCCACTCCCGAGGAAATCAGACTTCCCATCTGCTCGAGCGGTGTCCAAACGTTCACGCGAAGCTTCAGGCGCCCTTCGCGACGCAGCTCCTGCAGAACCTGAAACTCCCGTGCGCTGAAGGGTCCCTGGACCGAGCACACACCGCGCGCCAGAGCGTAGCCCTGTGCCTTCAAGGCGTAGGTGCGCAGGGTTGCGCCGTGGGGTTCGGGGATGGCTTCCTCGACCAGCTCAATGGCACGGTCGCGCAAGACGCCCGTCGGTTCCCCTCGTTCGTCGCGGTCGATCTCTCCCCCTGGAGGATTGGCCGTCTGACTGCTGACTCCCGCCTTCTGCAGCGCCACCGAGTTCGCCACCGCCACGTGTCCGTCTTTCCTGTACAGAAGGGCGGGGTGTGGCCCGCACACGCGGTCCAGATCGTGCCGCGTCGGCAAGCGGGGTTCGGTCCAGGCCTCGTGATCCCAATTGCCGCCCGTGACCCAGGCATCGTCCCTCAGCGTTTCCACAAAGCGGCGCACGCGCTCGAGGGCCTCATCCAGCGAGCGCGTATCCCGCAAGTCAATCTCGCAAAGGGACTTGCCCCCTTCCATCAGATGCAGGTGGGCATCGTTGAATCCGGGGACCACAAATCCACCGTCGAGATCAACCTCCCGCCAGGCGACGCCAGCGGGAGGCGAGAAGTCCGACCGAGCGCCGACCGCGACGATCCACCCCTCTGCGACCAGCAGCGAATCGGCCCAGCTTAGGTCCTCGGACGCACTCCAGAGCTTGCCATTGTAGAACAGTGTCAGGGGAACCGATTTCACGAGTTCAGATCCAAGCCAAGCGGTTCAGCGGTTACGGCCCACCGAGCAAGGAAAGGACCAGCGACAGCGCCAGCCAAACGGCCAGCGCCACCAGCACCGCCGCAAGTCCCATGGAGCGTCTCCGCTCCGGTGGGACCTCCAGTACCAGGGGCACGTAGGTGTAGAGCAGATAGACTGAGTACAATCCGAGTAGCGTGAATGGCCGTAGCAGGGGTACAATCTGGAGCGCGCTGGCCAGGTAGCCCGGCGCGGAAGCGTACGTCACCACCGCGAAGCAGAGATTGAAGTCTGGCCTGAGGTCGTAGCTGGAGCTGATGTATTCCAGGGCCCAGGCGGACAGCCAGACGTACGCGAGGGAGGCTGCGTACACGAGGACGGACCACACGAGGCTCGGAAACAAGGGGGCATAGATACCTGCGTAGCCCACAAGCGCCTGGGCAATGAAGCCGGCCACTGCGGGCACAGCGGCTGCGTACATCAGATAGTCGCGGAAAACGTCGCCCGCCAGCGGTTTCCGCTCGCCGAGCTCACCGAAGAACTCCCCAGGATGAAGGCAGATCTGGACCGACCTTGCCCAGAACTCGCGGACCCCTTCCATCGGCTCAACGTCCTGTGTTTGGCTGCCGAATTCCAGTCGCCACGTCCATTTCGGTTCAGCTTTCCGGCCGTGCCGCTCACGGTTGTGTCCCCTCCCGGCCTGCGGACTTCAGCCCGGTCTGCCCCTGCTGGGCACCTCCGGCTCTCCCTACGGCTCTCCTATCCCTCCAGTTGAACGTTCTCTTCCCCGAGTAGACTTCGCAGCGATTGCACCAGCTCGTAGGTCGGCTGTACCTTGAAGCGCAAGCTTCGGAGCACGTATTCCCCGTCCCCCGTGTTGCGGAGCTCGAGTACGACGGAGCACTGGCCCCTGCTCCCCGCGAGCACCTGGCACACATCTTCCACAAGTTTCTCGTCCGCCCCGAGTACGTCGAACGCGATCCGGAGGCGCTTGGTGAAGCGTTCACGCGCCAGTTCCAGCGGGACGATCTCGTCGGCGATGATCTTGGCGTCCTGCTCCTCGCGATGACTCACCTTTCCGCGCACCAACACCATCGCCTCTTCCCGCACCAGCTCACGGTGACGCTCCAGCGGCTCGGAGAACACCAGCACCTCAGCCGTCCCCGAGAAGTCTTCCAGGCTCATGAATGCGTACGCTTTCTGGCTGTCCGTCATGCGCACCTTCACGGCCGTCACCACCCCTGCCACTCGAACCGGAGCGCCATCCGGGAGCTCCGAAAGGCGGTCCAGCGTGGTTGTGGAGAACGCGCGCGCCTCCTGCTCAAACCTTTCCAGCGGATGGCCGGAAACGTAGAAGCCGAGGAGTTGTTTCTCGCGGGCCAACACCTCGCCGTGGCTCCACTCCGGCACCTCTGGCAGCTCCGGGTACATCTCCGAGGCCATCTCCTCATCCATGGCGAACAGGTCGGTTTGACCAGCCATCCGACTGGCCTGCGCCCTCTGGCCGAATTGCAACGCGAGGTCCACAGCAGCCATGAGCTGCGCCCGGTGCCCCTCCAGCGAATCGAGTGCACCCGCCTGAATCAGGCTCTCCAGCACCTTCTTGTTCACGTGCCGCAAATCCACGCGCTCGCAAAGCTCGAAAATCGTCCGGAAACGGCCGTGCTTTTCCCGCGCCCGCACGATGGACTCGATGGCCCCAAGTCCGACATTCTTCACTGCCCCCAGACCGAATCGGATCCCCTCGTCCGTTACCGTGAACGTGGCGAAGCTCTCGTTCACATCTGGCGGAAGCACGCGCAAGCCCATGCGACGGCATTCATCGATGAGCGTGACGATCCGCTTGCTGTCCGCCATCTCAGAAGTCAGCGTGGCGGCCATGAACTCGGCCGGAAAATGGGCCTTCAGGTATGCTGTCTGGTAAGCGACGATCGAGTACGCAGTCGCGTGACTCTTGTTGAAGCCGTACTCGGCGAAGCGGGCCATCAGATCGAACACCGCTTCGGCCACTTCAGCTGGGATTCCTCTTTTTTGCGCTCCCTCGACGAATTCCTGCCTCTGGCCGATCATCAGGTCGGCCTTCTTCTTACCCATCGCCCGGCGGAGCAGGTCGGCTTTGCCAAGGGAAAAGCCCGCCAACTCGGAGGCAATCCGCATCACCTGCTCCTGGTAGACGATCACCCCGTAGGTCTCCTTGAGGATCGGCTCCAGCTTAGGGTGCAGATACTCGATCTTGGTCTTCCCATGCTTCCGCAAAATGAAATCGTCGATCATCTCCATGGGACCCGGTCGATACAGGGCGTTCATGGCGATGAGGTCCTCAAGGCTTTTCGGCTTGAGCTTGCGCAGGTACTCCCGCATCCCGGAGCTTTCGAACTGGAAGACAGCCACCGTGTCGCCCCGGCCGAAAAGCTCGAACGTCTTGTCGTCGTCGAGGGGAATCTTGTCGATGTCCACGTAGATTCCTTTCTCGGCGAGCATCTGCACCGTGTCGTGGATGACCGTGAGGGTGCGAAGCCCGAGAAAGTCCATCTTCAGGAGACCAATGGCCTCGAGGGACTTCATGTCGTACTGCGTGGTGATTTCGCCGTCTTTGGATTTGTAGAGCGGCGTGTGTTCGGTCAGCGCGTCCGGGGTGATGACTACACCTGCGGCGTGAGTGGAGGCGTGGCGCGCCAGCCCCTCCAGCACGAGGGAGATCTCGAAGAGCTTCTTGTAGCGCTCGTTGGACTCCACCAGCTCCCGCAAACGGGGCTCGACCTGCAGCGCCTCCTTGAGTTTGATGCCAAGCGTCTGTGGGACGAGCTTCGCGAGACGGTCCACTTCCGCGTAAGGAAGCCCCAATACCCGGCCCACGTCCCGCACCACGGCGCGCGCGGCCATCGTCCCGAACGTGATGATTTGGGAAACGTTTTGCTCCCCGTACTTGCGTCGCACGTAGTCGATCACCTCATCCCGACGCTCGTAGCAGAAGTCGATGTCAATGTCCGGCATGGTGACGCGCTCGGGATTCAGAAAGCGCTCGAAAAGGAGGCCGTATTTGATCGGATCTACGTTCGTTATGCCGAGGCAGTAGGACACCAAGCTTCCCGCGGCCGACCCGCGACCTGGCCCGACGGGGATACCTTTGCTCCGAGCGAAATCCACGAAATCTTTGACGATTAGGAAGTAGCCGGCGAAGCCCGTCTTGCGGATGATCTCCAGTTCCCTCTCCAGCCGCCGCTCGAGCTCGCGCGTCACCACGGCGTAGCGTTCCCGCAATCCTTTGCGAGCTAGTTCGGCGAGGTAGTCATCCAGGCTAAGGCCCCCAGCCTCTTTCGGAAGCTGGTAGCGTGGAAGCAGGGGTCGCCCGAAATCGAGAATCAGATTACACTTGTCAGCGACTTCCAGCGTGTTGGCAAGAGCCTCCGGGTACTCGCGGAAGGCCTCGCGCATTTCGTCGAAAGACTTGAAGTAAATCTGATCGGTCTCGTAGCGCAGCCGTGTCGGGTCGTCTCGGTCCTTTTGCGTTTGCAAACACAGGAGGACGTCGTGCGCCTCGGCATGCTCCCTCTTCAGGTAGTGAATGTCGTTCGTGGCCACCACTTTGATTCCCAGCGACTTGCCGAGCTCCACCAGCGCTGGGCGCACCTTGTCCTCATTGGCCAGCCCGTGGTTCTGGATTTCGAGGTAAAAATCTTCTCCGAAAATGTCACGGTATTCCTCCGCGGCCGCGCGAGCCCCATCCAGGTCATCGCGGAGTAGCTTTTGGGAAATCTCTCCCTTCACGCAGGCGCTCAGGGCCACAAGACCTTCCGAGTGTTCCCGCAGAATCTCTTTGTCGATGCGAGGCTTGTAGTAAAACCCCTCCAAATAGCCCGCAGTGGACAGCTTGAGCAGATTGCGGTACCCCTTTTCGTTCTTCGCGAGCAAGACCAAATGGTAGGAAGCGTCTGAACCCCCTTTGGCGGCCGTCCGATCGAATCGGCTGCGCGGGGCGATGTACGCTTCCATCCCGATGATGGGCTTGATGCCTGCGTTCATCGCCGTCCGGTAGAACTCGATCGCGCCGAACATATTGCCGTGGTCGGTCAGCGCGATCGCCGGCATGTCGTATTCGGCGCACTGCGCGACCAAATCCTCGATCCGGCACGCGCCATCTAGCAGGCTGTAGTGGGAGTGATTGTGGAGGTGTACAAACTCGACCATCCTAGCCTCTACGGTTTCGCGCTTCGATGACTCTGCCCAGAGACCCCTTCCGTAACAAGCTCAACCTTGTACTGCCATCCGGCGAGAGGGTGCTCCCCCCTTCTCCAGATCGGCCATCCATGCCACCTGGACGTCCTCACGGAGGACCTGCGTCTGAATCATCACTCACGTCTTGACACGCCAAAGTACATCCCACAGGGCGACGCCGCTCACGACGTTGCGCGCTCAGCGACGCTCCTGCGGGCGGTCGTTGGGGAACCCCCGAGAAAGCACCGCAATCCTTACGTCGAAAGCCGGTTCAGGTACGAACGAGCGGTCGCGACGTACTCGCTCCTCGGGTAAAACTTCAAGAAATCAAGGAGCTCCGCTCTGGCGCGCTCCGGAATGCCCATCCGCATGTAGCTGAGGGCGATCATGATCTGCGCGTCGTCGTACTTGTCCGTGGCGTCAAATGCGAAAACCTTGCTGAAGGCCGCGACCGCTTCGAGATACCGGCTCTGACCAAACAGGCATTCCCCGATCCAGTACTGGCAGTTGTCCGCGAGAGGGTGATCTGGCTGTTCTCGCAACAGGGTCTCCAGGATCGCCCTGGCTTCGCTGTAGCGGCGCTCGTGGAACAGACGCAGGGCTTCGTCGTAGCGGCCGCGAAAGGTCTCTGCCTCTGCCGCCACACTCGCCTGCACCCCGGAGCTCACCCGGACCTGAACCGAAGCGCCTCTCCGTCCACTGACCGCACTGGCCGTGGCGAACCGTTCCCCCGTACGGAGCGCGGTCAGGCGCGTGGTGAGGCGGCGGATTTCCTCGTCCAGAGTCGCCGATTCCTCTTCGAGCTTCGAGATTTCCTGCTCCCGCTCATCGACTTCCGAACGCAGGCGATCCAGCTGTTCGAGCAGGTCAAAGAGCTCGGCCGCCGACTCACCGACTTTCGGAACCTCCAGCTCTTGCGCGGTTGCAGCAGGGGCTGTAGCCACCGTGTCTGCTTTTTGCTCCCCCGCAGCCGCCGGCTGCCCCAGTTCTTCCTGGAGACCGAGCAGTTCCACCAACTCCCGCTTGTAGGCTTCCTCGTCCGCCGGACCTGTGCGTGTCGCCTGCTTCTGCACAGCACAAACCAGAAAGAGTCCGGTGAACACCAGAAGCAGACTTCCCAATGACCCCACAAGAATCCTACGCGTTTCGTACATTTGCCTCGACCTCCTTGCGCACGCCTCGTCACTAATGGCAAATCACCGCAGGCACCGCACCGCCGGTTCTCGGCTTCGACCACCCAACCCCAAGCAAGAGGTCGGCACCGGTCCGGTTTTCCCTGCCGAATCGAGTGGAGTCCCGCGCCTGCGGAGGCAAAACCGTCTCCGACCAGTAGGCGGTTTACTTTTCCTCCGGGAGCAAGGAGTCCGACACAGCCTGAGGCCAGGGCTCTTGCTCCCGCCAGATCTCCGCGCCGAGAGCCCGCAGTTTCTCCTCGATCCGCTCGTATCCACGATCGATGTGGTACACCCTCGACACGTCGGTGCGACCTTCGGCCACCAGTCCCGCCAGGATCAGGCAGGCGCTGGCGCGGAGGTCGGTGGACATGACCGGCGCTCCCTGAAGCTTCTCGACACCCACGACGTGGGCGGAGTTGCCATCCATCCGGATGTCCGCGCCCAACCGCTTCAACTCCGCAACGTGCGTAAATCGATCCAGGAAAATCGTGTCGACGATCACAGAAGTCCCATCCGCCACCGACATCAGGGCCATCCACTGTGCCTGCATGTCCGTCGGGAAGCCGGGGTACACGGCCGTGGTCACGTCGACCGCCTTGACTCGCCGATCGCAGCGGACGCGGACCCAATCCTCCCCCTCCCCTACCTCTACGCCAGCGTCCGTCAGCTTGGTCAGCAAGCTGCGGATGTGTTCCGGAACCACGCGTTTCACCGTCACCTCGCCCTGGGTGATCGCTCCGGCGATGAGGAACGTGCCCGCCTCAATCCGGTCGGGGATCACGTCGTAATCCGTTGGGTGCAGTTCCTCCACGCCGTGAATCACCAGGCGGTCGGTTCCAATTCCCTCGATTTGCGCGCCCATTCGCGTCAGGAACTCCGCAAGGGATGCAATCTCGGGTTCGCGGGCCGCGTTCTCGATGACCGTCGTGCCTTCCGCCAGGGTTGCGGCCATCATCAGGTTCCCTGTCGCTCCAACACTGGGGATATCAAACGTGATGGTGGTCCCGCGAAGCCGTTTGGCCCGGGCTACGATGTAGCCCCGCTCGAGACTCACTTCCGCGCCGAGCTTCTGGATGCCCTTGATGTGGAAATCCACGGGCCTCGGTCCCCAGGCACATCCGCCCGGCAGGGACACGCGCGCGTACCCGAACCTCGCCACGAGCGGTCCCAGGACGTAGATCGACGCCCGCATCGTTTTGACCAGCTCGTAGGGCGCCTCGTAAAACGAGCAGTGCGTGGTGTCGATCCGAAGCTCATGCCCTTCGCGATCCACCCGCGCCCCGATGATGCGAAGTAGGTGGCTCATCGTGCGCACGTCCCGGAGGATCGGCACGCGGCGGATCCTGTAGACACCGGACGCGAGCAGAGCCGCCGCCATGATGGGCAGCACGGCGTTCTTCGCGCCGCTAATCTCGACCTCCCCCCGCAAGGCGTTCCCGCCAATCACCACAATCTTGTCCAATCTACGTACCCCTCCGTCTCTGCGCAGAAAAGGTCAATCGCGCTGGCACCTGTGCTCACACGAGCGCGCAATCAGTTCATCTCCTGCTTTTCTTCCTGCCGTTTGGCCTCGCGCAGCAGGCTTCGGGCGGCGGCCAGGTGCGTTTCGGACACTTCTTCACCGCTCAACAAACTGGCCACGGCCGCTTCTCTCTCCCGCTCGCTGAGCTTGCGGACTTCCGTACGGGTCGTTCCGTCTTCTTCCTTCTTTTCCACCAAGTAGTGGCTACGTCCTTGGCTGGCGATCTGCGGCAAATGGGTGATGCAAAGAACCTGCCGTTTCTCGGACAACGAGGCCAGTTTTCGCCCCACAACCTGGGCGATGCGCCCGGAGATTCCAATGTCGATCTCGTCGAAGATCATGGTGGGCACAGGGTCGCAATGAGCCAGCACGGACTTGAGAGCTAGCATGATGCGAGAGATCTCACCGCCCGAGGCCACTTTGGCCAAAGGTCGAATTTCCTGGCCCGGATTGGTCGAAATGTAGAACTCCACCTGGTCAATGCCCCGGGGTGTGGTGCGGTAGCGAACGCCGTCGAGCTCGACGATGCCGCTGGGGTCCTCTTCTCTGCGGAACACCACCCGGAAGCTGGAGCGAGGCATCCCCAGTTCGGCGAGTTGCTCCACCACCGCTTTTTCCAGTCTCCCGGCGGCCTCCTGTCGGGCGCGCGAGAGATCCTCAGCCATTTTGGCCAGTTCCAGGCGAAGCCCTTCAAGCTTCTCCTGAGTGTCCTCGATCCTGTCTCGCATGCTCGACATTTCCGACAACTGGCGCCGCAGATTGTCACGGTAGCGCAGCACTTCCTCCACAGTTAGACCGTAGCGACGCTTCAATCTCGTGTACTGCGCAAGGCGCTCGCGCACCTCCTCGAGGCGTGCTGGGTCCGAGTCGATCTTGGATTGATAGTCCTGAAGAGTCTTCGCCACCTCATCCACAACGACCCGGGCTCCATCCAGATCGGACGCCAGTTGAGCGAAACTGGGATCAATGTCACTCAGGTCGGAAAGCTCGTCGATCACACGCCCAAGCGCCTCAATCACGCTGCCTTCCTGTTCGTACAGCAAATTGTAGATGGCGCTGGTCGCCTCGAAGAGCCTCTGACTGTTGTTCAGGATCTTTTCCTCTTGAAGAAGCTCTTCCTCCTCTTCCGGTGTTGGGTTCACCGTCTCGATTTCGCGAAGTTGGAATTCGTAGAGCTCCCGCTTCTCCTGGAGGACCCGTTCTTTTTCCGACAGCTCCGATAGCTCCCGGGACAACCGCCCGTATTCGCGGTACAAGCGAGCGAACTCGTCCGCCCTCTCCGCCAAGCCGGCGAATTCATCCAGGAAAAGGATGTGCGTGCTCGGCTTGAGCAGGGTTTGATGCTCGTGCTGCCCGTGGAGATCCACCAATAGGTCGCCAATTTCCTGTACGGCCGGCAGCGGCACCGGGGTGTCATTCGCGAAGGTGCGGCTACGCCCGCTAGCGAAGACTTCGCGGCGAAGGATCAGCAGTTCGGGCTCTTCCGGGTGAATGAGCTCCTCGCGTTCGAGGATTTCCCGCACGCGGGGCGAGTGGGTCAGGTCGAATTCGGCCTCGACGACGGCCCTCTCCGCTCCCGCGCGCAGCACGGCGGGATCGGTCCGACCGCCGAGCACGGTTCCCAGGGCATCGATCAGGATCGACTTCCCGGCGCCCGTCTCGCCCGTGATGACGTTGAGACCCGGCTCGAAGGTGATCTCAACGTTGTCGATCACTGCGAAGTTTTGTACGCGAAGCTTCCTGAGCATGCGCCTTCAACGAAGTGTACCCAAAATACTGCTCCTGACTATCCGCGGGCATTCAAACTGCGCTGGAATCGCCGTCACCCACGTCTCCGCGCCTGCTCCCTACTGCCCGCTCACGAATTCCAACAACTTTTGACCGATGAAGGTGTTGTCCACGAGCGCCGGAAAGCGATCGGATCCGGGCCCGTACAGGAAGAGCGGAACCGGATTGGCCGTGTGGTGCGTCACCAAGTAGCCGACCTCGGCCGTCCGATCCGCCTGACTTCCACCCGTGACCGCCATGCCGCCGGTCTCGTGGTCGGCCGTCACCACCACGAGAGTTTTTCCGTCGTTCCGAGCGAACTCCAAAGCCGCTTGGACGGCGGCCGCGAAATCCTGCATCTCTCTCGACTCCCAATCGGCATCATTGGCGTGACCCGCCCAGTCAATCTGTGAGCCTTCGACCATGAGGAAGAATCCGTTGGGATTCTCACTGAGAATTTCCAGCGCTTTGCGCGTCATCTCCGCGAGGGTTGGTTTGCGCTGGGGCGGCGGCGGCATGGCGGTGGGTGCGAACAGGCCTACGATCTTCTCGTACACGGGGGGTTCCAGCTCGCGGAACGCGAGAGTGTCCAGGACCACCCGGTACCCCCGATCTTCGAGTTCTTTCAGAAGATTGCGCCCGTCTTCCCGTTTTCCGCCCTTCTCGCCGACGGGCAGAAAGAAAGAGGTTCCGCCGCCGAACGCAAGATCAATCCCGCTGTCAAGAAACTGCGCGGCGATGTCCAGCTCCCGAGAACGTTCGGCGTGCGCGTAGAAAGCCGCCGGAGTAGCGTGCGTGATCTGGCAGGTCACCACCAGGCCCGTAGACATCCCCGCGTCCTGCGCGGCATCCACCACAGTGCGCAGAGTGTCGAATCCACCTCCGGCTTTCGGCCGCAGGGAGAGCAGGCGATTCACGGTCTTGTGACCCGTGGCAAACGCGGTCGCCCCAGCGGCTGAATCGGTGACCCACGTGTCTTCGCTTAGCGAGTGGGTCAGCACAAGGCCCCCGCGCGTGAAGCTCTCGAACGGGGTGCTCCCCATCTCAATGAAGGCCTGCATGATGGGCGCTACGCCCATGCCGTCGCCGATCATCAGAACTACGTTGTTCGGCCGGTCCGGCTCCAGCGAGCAGCCTGCAGCGAAAGGCAGGGTGCACACCAAACCGAGAATCAGGAGTCGTCTCACTTTTCTCTCCCTCCGTGCGCCACTCTCCTCGAAGCGATTTCAAGATAAGACAAATCGCTGACAAAATCCAGAAAGACCCACATTCGAACCCGCAAGGGGAAATAGCCGGGGCAGGCCAGACTGCATTGGGAAAGACACGCCGCGCCCCAAAATGCCGAGCAGCCCGAAGGCGACTGGCAGGTGCGACCTAGCACGATCACTCCCCTCTCATGCGTTCCGGTCTGCCACAACACCCACGTTCGCCACCCGCGCGGCGGTTTCGAGGCGACGTAGGACGGAGGACCGCCAAAGTCTCACCAGCGTTCCAAAACCGGGCTTCCGGCGTGCCGGACTTCGCGCAGGGCAGAATCCGCCGGTCTCCACTACGCCGCGAAGCTTCTACCCAACGGATCGGGCTGCTGGGTCCGATCTCCGTTAACGCAAAAGTCCTTCCCCGGCTCTCTGGCCTTCGAAAACGGGTGGAGGAACTTCCGCGTACTGACGGCTCCCGCTCGGCCTTTCCTCGCCCTTGTTCGTCCCAGTAGGGCCGTCAGCGCACGATGGCCACTTTTCGCACGGCGCTTTGTCCATCCCGTGTGGTCACGAGCACCAGGTACACGCCGCTCGCCACCAGTTCGCCCCGGTCGTTGCGCCCGTCCCACAGCACTCGGCCGCCGGGCACCTCACCCGGCAGGAAATTCCGTACGAGAAGTCCTTCAGCCGTGTAGATGCGAACGCGGCTCTCCCGTGCCAGATTGGTGATGGTCAGCTTCTCGCCTTCCCCCCGAAGGATGAACGGATTCGGGTACACCTCCACCTCGCTCAGATCGGATTTCGGAGCGGTGTACGGCGTGGTGACTTGCGAAATCCCATTGGTGGTGCCGATGAACGCGTCCCCGGATTCCGGGTGAAATGCGAAGGCCTGCACGTGGTCCCAGACCAGGGGACTGTTCTGGGTGGTAAAGTGCCTCATCGGATAGCCGTCCGGATCGAGGATGGTGATGCCCCCGACGGTTCCGACCCACTTGTTGTCTTGCGGATCCACGGCGATGCGGTAGATGTCTTCCGAGATCAGCCCCCAGCGAATGCCCACCTGCCCATCGAACCAGAAATTGAGGCCACGGTCCGTTCCGATCCACACCACGCCAAGCCGGTCGGCAGCCAGAGCCCGGACCAAGTTGCTGCGGAGACCGTCGCCCGTCGACGTGAGTCCCTGCGATAGATCGTCGTCAGTGTGGTCGAGCAGATCCGTGCCGAAGTCGATAACTTGCACCCCCTCGGTCTCCGTGCCGACCCAGGCGCGCCCAAGCTGGTCGAAGGCGACGGAAATGAGCCGGTTGCTCTTGAGGCCCTCGTAGGTCGAAAAATAAGTCCAGTTTCCGGTGGGAGTCACAACGGCGACGGCGCGGCCATTGTTGGCGAACTTGTTGAGAATCCACACATTGCCAGTGGCGTCCACCGCCACATCGCTGATGATCACGTACGTCGGCGTATCGGAGCCCGCCAGTTTCCCGTCCTCGCTCGAGTAGTGGGTCACGGCAAAGCCGGTGTCCGTTTCCGTGAACACCACCAGGCCGCGGCCTTGCGTGCCGATCCACTTGCGGTTCTGCTCGTCCACTGCCACGCAGAGGGTCTTGTCGGTCGGCAGATGTCCCGTCGCGACGGTGTAATGCCGCCACCGAACGCCGTCGAAGGAGAACGCGCCGGAGTAGAGCGACGTACACCAGAGTACACCGTCCTGGTCTATCGCCATGTCCGTGATATTGTTGCCGCGGGGCTCGTTGGGCACCACATCCTGCCACGCGTCCGAGTCGGCGACGTAGACTGCCAGTCCATCTTCCTCCCTTCCGATCCAGGGCCTGCCCAGCCGATCGATCGTCGCCGTCACGCAGCGCCTGAGGGGCTGGCCCAGACGGGTGCGTTGACCACCTGCCACTACGTCAACTCCCCACCGGGTGACCACCAGCAAGTCATCGCCCCAGATTTCCAGATCGACGATATCCTCTCCCTCAAAGCCGGCAGGACGCCACACGCTGTCCGCCTGGACCGCGAGTCCTTCAGCCGTGGCCGCGTACACGTGGCCGTCGTACCTCAGTACGTCGCGAACTTCTTCGGACGGTAGACCGTCTTCCGACGTGACGTCCTGCCAGAAGTCCGGGGCCTGCAGATTAGGGATACGCAGGTCGGCGTACGCGATGCCGAAATCGGTGCACACCCAGAGCGTGTCATGCCACACAGCAATCGAACGGGCGGCGATCTCGACGGGAAACCGAAGTCCCAGGTTCTTGTACGTCTCCTTGACCTCGCGGCGATCCAACAAGTAGAGACTCACCCCGAGACTCAACGCCACGTAGAGGCTGTCGCCCTTGACCGCCAGGTCGTGGATGTCCCACCCTTCGTAGTCCTTCACCAGCTCGATCTGTCCCGTCGCCGGGTCCAGAACGTTCAGGTAACCGTTGCCGAGCCCGATCCACACGCGGCCTTGCCGATCGACGGTCACCGCGCGGAGGTCATTGCTCGCCAGCCCTTCCGTGTTCGTGTATTTCGTGATCTCGAGCGTGGCCGCATCGACGAACACCAGGCCGCCCGACGTCGCGGCCCAGATGCCGCTGGAATCCGCCGCAACCTGCCGGATCTGCCTGCTGCTCGTCCACGAGCGCCACTGCCAGAACTGCGAAATCCCTGACCGGGGAATGGAGAACAGAAGAAGGAGGGTGATGCTGAATCCCAGCAGCCAGCTCGAGCGAGGTCTCATGTGAGTATCCGTTCCTGTGGGTCTCGAATCCGCGTCAGGCAACGTGGGGTTTGTGTTCGCCGCCCGCTCCGCGCGTTCTTCTCAAGCCCGGGGGCCGATCTCCGCCATCAGGTTGGCCATTTCGATTGCACTGAGGGCCGCCTGCCACCCCTTGTTGCCGGCTTTCGTCCCTGCCCGTTCCAGGGCTTGCTCGAGAGTGTCGGGCGTGATCACGCCGTAGGAAATCGGTACCAACGTGTCCAAAGCCACCTGGGCGATCCCCTTGGTCACTTCGCTGGCGATGTACTGGTGGTGGGGCGTGTCTCCGCGGATCACCGCGCCGAGGCAAATCACCGCGTCGTGCTTGCCCGCGCGAGCCATTGCCTTTGCCGCCAGCGGGATCTCGAACGAGCCTGGCACCCAGGCGATCTCCACGTCCTCTTCCCGCGCGCCGTGCCGGTAGAGACAGTCGAGAGCCCCATCCAGCAACTGCTTGCTGATCAGCTCATTGAACCTGCTCACTACGATGCCGAATCTCTTGCCCTCTGCGTTCAGCACGCCCTGCCGAACCGTTGGCGCCATGACATCCTCCCAAACGGGCTATTCGTGTCTTGTCCTGTGGAGCTCCTCCACGATCCGGTCCAACGTCTGCTCCGTTTCCTTCGACCCCGAGTCGTCCGTCATTTTGCGCAGCAGGTCTTTCGAGATGTTGTCCACCAGGATCATGTGTCCCAGCTTGTCCCGCTTTGTCTCGAGGTAGCGCAGGTTGATTTCGTTGGGTGGGATTTCGATCGGTACACGCTCCACGACCTCCAAGCCGTAGCCCTGGAGGCCGACGATCTTCTTCGGATTGTTCGTCATCAAACGGATTTTGCGCACGCCGAGGTCGTAGAGGATCTGCGCGCCGATTCCGTAGTCCCTCAAGTCCGGCCGGAACCCCAGGGCTTCGTTCGCTTCGACTGTGTCCTTACCCTTGTCCTGCAGGCGGTAAGCCAGAAGCTTGTTCACCAGTCCAATCCCCCTGCCTTCCTGCCGCATGTAAAGGAGCACTCCCCGCCCCTCTTCCTCGATCATCCGCATTGCCTTGTGCAGCTGTTCCCCGCAATCGCAGCGCAGCGAGCCGAACACATCGCCCGTGAGGCACTGGCTGTGCACCCGAGTGAGCACCGGCTCCGGCGTGGTGACATCCCCTTTCACAAGAGCGATGTGGTGATGTTCATCGACGGCGCTCTCGTACAGGTGCAGCACGAAGTTTCCGTAGGCGGTGGGAAGACTGGTGGTGACGATTCTCTTGACGAGCTTCTCCTTTCTGCGGCGATACTCAATCAGATCTCGAACCGTCACGATCTTCAAGCCGAACTGGCTGGCGATTTCCTTCAGGCGAGGCACGCGCGCCATGCTGCCGTCTTCGTCCATGATCTCGCAGAGCACACCTGCGGGGTACAAACCCGCCATCCTGCACAGGTCTACCACCGCCTCTGTATGGCCGGCTCGATTCAGCACGCCGCCCTCACGGGCGCGGAGGGGGAAGATGTGACCCGGCCGGGCGAGGTCCTCCGGTCGGGTGCGCGGATCCACCAGGGCACGGATGGTCGTGGCGCGGTCGAAGGCCGAAATCCCCGTCGTGGTCCCGTGACGCGCGTCCACACTCACCGTGAACTCCGTGCCCATATGAGCGGTGTTTTCCGTCACCATGGGGTGAAGATCGAGCTGCTGAAGGCGCTCCGCCGTCATGGCGACGCAAATCAGGCCGCGCCCGTACTTGGCCATGAAGTTGATCGCCTCGGGCGTGACCTTCTCCGCGGCCATAATGAAGTCGCCTTCGTTCTCGCGATCCTCGTCATCCACCACGATGACGATCTTTCCCTGTCGAATGTCTTCGATCGCCTCTTCGATCGTGTTGAAACCGTCGCTGTTCATCGGAACCTGTACCCTCGCTTGGCTACCGTGCACCCGACGTCACAGAGACGCGTCGTCCTGCACGAACCCCAGTGCACGGAGTTTTTCCCACGTGATTGCCCCTTTCTCCGCGTTCATCAGGCGTTCCACGTAGCGGGCAATCACGTCAATTTCCAGATTCACCCTGTCGCCCACGCGCAGCTCGCCCAGATTCGTCTCTCGCAGCGTGAACGGCACAAGAGCAACGGTGAAACCCCGTTCGGCCAGGCTGGCCACAGTGAGGCTCACGCCGTTCACCGCGATGGAGCCCTTTTCCGCAATGTAGCGCTGAAGTGGGGTTGGCGGTTCCACCGTTAGCAACTGTCCAGTTCCCGCGGGAACAACCTCCAGTACGCGGCCGATCCCGTCGACGTGGCCTAGGACCAGGTGACCTCCGAGCGGTTCGCCCAGCCGCAGGGCAGATTCGAGATTCACCCTCCGCCCGGGCTGATAGTCCCGCACAATCGTCCGTGCGAGCGATTCCTGCACCACGTCCACACTGAAATAGTCGGATCCAAGCTCCGTCACGGTGAAGCAGGCACCGTCCACGGCCACGCTGTCGCCGAGCTGCAGGTCTTGGCGCACTCTCACGCTCCGGATGGCGAGCGTGGCCCCCCCAGCCGTGTACCGGAGTCTTTCAACGACGCCAATTTCTCGGATGATCCCGGTGAACATTCTGCCTCACTCCCAAACGGGCTCAGCCCGGAGCAGCACGTCGGGACCGATCCGCCGGATCTCCGTAACGCTGAATCTCGGTGCCTGCGAGACCTCATCCACACCGATGTCACCCAGCACGGCCAGTCCGGAGCCGAAGAACACCGGGGCGT
>CAYXFI010000035.1:0-18183 GCA_964464205.1 uncultured Cytophagia bacterium | reverse complement strand
TTCCTCGGGATCGCGCTCCCTGCGATCGCCGTTGGGCTCGAACTGTCCGTCGGCGCGATCGTGGGCCCAGCGACGCGCGGGCTCGTCGCCCGAGGGCATCCGGTGCGGATCCGACTGGAACACTTCAAGGCGGCTCACCACGTGGCCCTGGGAGCTGAGCGCTCGTTCGAGCTCGGGCATTTGAGCTCGCAACAAATCCCGGGTGGCGGGACTGTCCGCCTCCAGGCGAATCCACACGCGCCTGTCTTTCGAGCGGACCTCGACCCTGAGCCTGCCCAGTTCCGGTGGTCGCAGGTGTAGGATGATCTCCGAACGACCAGCCCGCGCCGCCAACCTCTGCACCACCGGCCGGACCTGGCCCACGAGCTGCTCCCAACGATGGCCTGCGGACCTGGATACTCCCGAAGCTACGTCCGATGCCGGTGCTCCCGAAACTCGGCCCGGGGGGTCCACAGACATCCGGCCGTGCGCAGTTGCCGCCTCGGCCCGCAGAGAATCGCGCGCCCCCGCGACGTCCCCCGACTGACTCCGAACGCTCCCAGTCCCTCCACCCTCCCGCGGTCTCTCCTCACCCGGCCTCGCACCACCGGTCGACGTTCCCGCTGCAACTCCGGTCCCCTGACCGGACGCGCCCGACACCGCCACGCTCTCCCGAGATCCTCCCGGCGTGCCCGCCACCAGGCCCTCAGACTTCGTATTTGCAGGAGCCTCAGCTTTGGTCTCTCCCGTTCCGCTCGCGTCCCGAGCAAGGGTACTACGCACCTCTTCCGACGACAAGCGCCGCGGGCCACCACTGACACTCCGGGTGCGCTCTCCGGGACTCTGGGGGCACCTTCCTCGCGGTGGACTCGGGTAGGTCTGAGCAGATCCGTACGCGCCTCATCCTGCTGGGAGAGGCCAGCACCCGGTTCGACACTCTCCGGGGAAAAACCGTCCCTCTTTCCCCGCGACCGTGTCGGTCGCGCGACGACCCGAATCTCCAGGTCGTCCACCGCGAGCTCCTCCCCCCGGGAAAGAGCCTCAGTCAGCGGCTCCACGCCCCTCGCACGCGCAGGCTCCCCGTTCGGGCTGTCCGCTCGCGCGTTCGCCGGGGCTCCAGTCATCCCCTCACTCTTGGACACGCCTCGGTGCGACTCGGGGCTTCCCACAGGAGCCAGACGGGCCGGTTCACCGGCCCTGAAAATTCCCCTTCGGGCCGCGTCAGCAGCATCCGGAGAAAAACCTGTCCCCTGTAGCGCCCGGTCTCGATCGTGGGAACCCGCAGTTTTGACAATCACGGCGGCCGTGAGCGGTTCCGTCTCCCCACTTCCCGGTCCGGCCGTGGGAAGTTGCGCCCACGCGTCAGGCGGTCGGGTCGGATGGACACCGCTCGCCTCCGAAGCGGTTGCACTGGCTTCGCGCGGCCTCGCCGTCGCGGATGCTCCGCGACCTTGTCCCTCGAGCTTCACGTCCGGCCTCCCGTCCAGCGCACCGGGACCATCCAGCGGAGGGGCAGCGCTCTCGGTGTTCGACATGAGGTCCGACGAAGCCGAAGGGGCCGTGCCGGACGCTGGACCGGCGGGGATCAGCTCTGCAGGAGCCTCTGAACGCGGTGCGCGCGCGGCACCGCGATTCACCAGCCCGGCGCTTTCGCCCGCCGCGGCTGCCGCGTCAGCAGTCCGCACCTTCCACACGGCCGATCGTTCGGTTCCGCTTCCCCTTCGAGTCTCAGTCCCGAACAACACCGGTCGCGAAGCAGCCCGTTGCCCGACGGGGTCCCGGCCTGAAGACGGGCTCACCGACTCCGGATCGAGCCCACCGGAAGGCGAGATCGCCGCGGCGATAATCGAGGGTTCCGGCTGAGGTCTCAGTACATGCTTGAGCCCGGTGATTGGCTCTTTCCCCGAGGCCGCACGGAAAAGGCGAAATCCAACGTTGACCGGGGCCCACGCTCCCCTCTCCTTCGAGGTCGGCCCAACATCTTCGGTCGTACCCGAGAGACCCGCACCCGAGGGCCACAGACGGAGGTTCCCGGAACGTTTCGCCGGGGCTGCTCCCCCCGACGGGCCATCCCAAGACGCCTGACTCAGGCCGCACCGGGCCCGGGACTCCGACTCCGTGGCTTCCGCTCCTCGAAATGCCGAGAAGACCTCGGACGGAGCGGAATCCAGCCCCGAACGCTCTCCGAGCGCATCCGCCGGCAAAGACCCCACCGGAAGATCACCCGACTCCGGATCGAGCCCACCGGAAGGCGAGATCGCCGCGGCGACAATCGAGGGCTCCGGCTGAGGTCTCAGTATATGCTTGAGCCCGGTGACTGGTTCTTTCCCCGAGGCCGCACGGAAAAGGCGAAATCCAACGTTGACCGGGGCCCACGCTCCCCTCTCCTTCGAGGTCGGCCCAACATCTTCGGTCGTACCCGAGAGACCCGCACCCGAGGGCCACAGACGGAGGTTCCCGGAACGTTTCGCCGGGGCTGCTCCCCCCGACGGGCCATCCCAAGACGCCTGACTCAGGCCGCACCGGGCCCGGGACTCCGACTCCGTGGCTTCCGCTCCTCGAAATGCCGAGAAGACCTCGGACGGAGCGGAATCCAGCCCCGAACGCTCTCCGAGCGCATCCGCCGGCAAAGACCCCACCGGAAGATCACCCGGCGCACCTGGATCCGCCGCTGATCTCGCTCCATTTCCGACGGGTTTGACCAGTAGCAACGCGCCGAGGGCAGGCGTCGCGCTGCGCGCAAACACTTGCAGCGCAGAACGGATTGGGTCGTCTGTCCCGAACCGCGGGTCGGCATCCGTGCTGGAGCCACTTGGGGTGTCGCCCGGAGCGAGAGCCTCCCACGCGCCCTGGTCGCCCTGAAGCACCCTACCCACGGAGAGGCCCTCCGGTAGGGGCGCTTCACCCAGGGCAGCCATTAGGAGCGGGTGAAACCGTGGCGCCTCCGCCACAACACCGCCTGGACGCACTTCGTGGCCTGCCAAGTCGTTCAGAACCAGGTTCAGCAAACCTGTGAGTGAACCGAACATGTCCCACCTTTCTCAGTTCAGGCGTACCAGCCGTTCGGAGAGTTCAGCGGCGCGGTGGGGGCCCAGCGCTGCCAGCACTCGGGCAGCGTTCTTCTCCGTGCTTTTCTGCAGCACCATGACCAGCAATTCGTCGTCCAGCTTGGCCACCGTGGGCCCAACGGCGCTGTCCGGTAGTGCGGCGAGAATGGCGGCCAGCTTGCGCGCCCTCCTCAGTTCCTCTTGGCGCTCCTGAGCGCCCGCCGCCGCGAGCTTCTCTTCCAGCTCCTTCAGTTCTTTCTGACGACGACCCACTTCCCCGGTGAGCGAATCAAGCACGGCCCGCGTGGAATCCACCAGCCGAAGCAGCGAGTCGATCCGTGCGGCCAGCAGCGCCGTCGAATCGGCCTGGGCGCCAGTGGTATCAGCTCCGACCGGCGCCTGGCTTTGCAGACGGAAGCTCCGACCGTTCAGGAAGTAGAACGTGACTGCGAACACCACGATGTAGGAGACGAAGAATCCGAGCACCAGTGCCAGGATTCGCCCGGATTCTCCCGCAATCGTTTCGCTCCGCACTCCCTGTCCGCGTTCACTCATCACCGCTCCGCTTCCATTCTGCGCCGCCAGTCGGAAATGCTGGCGATTTCGTCGAGCATCGCCTGTTCAGCCTTTCGCTCCTGTGCATCGAACCGCTGTCGTGCCCTCTCTTTCAACTTCTCGTAGGTGCGTCGCCGCTTGACGAGCTTCACCAGCCGGGCGCGTTCGGCTTCGAGTTCTTCGTGTAGCTCGCGCAGTCGTTTCGTGCTCGCTTCGATCCTGTCCCGAGCCTTGGCCAGCCACTGGCTACCTGCCGAGAGTTCCGCTGCGCTTGCTCCACGCCTCACCTGCGCCAGCCACTGCCGTCGACCACGCTCCCACTCCGTCTTCAACCGCTCCACCTCGCGACGCTGCGCCACGATTTCCGCCATCTTGCGTCCGACCACGTAGGCCTGCTGCCTCTCTCGTTGTAGCGAGAGGCGCAGCAGTCGTTCGTAGCGGAACCGGAATACCGCCATTCTTCGCGCACCACGCTCAATTCGCCCGTGCCTTGGCGGCGAGATCCAGCAGCCACTTCAGCGTCTCCCGGAATTCACCGCGATCGGCCACCGACTGCCGCAGGAACTGGTTGATGGCCGGCATCATTTCGATCGCCCGGTCGATCTCCGGATTGCTGCCCTTCGCGTAGGCACCGATGTTGATCAAATCTTCCGCTTCTCGGTAGACGGCCAGCAATCCTGTGACCACCCTGGCCGCCTCCAGATGCCCGGGTTCCACCACATCGGGCATCACGCGGCTCACGCTCTGCAGGGGATCGATGGCCGGGTAATGGTTCTGGTTTGCCAGACGTCGGCTCAGAACCACGTGTCCGTCCAAGATCGATCGAGCTGTGTCGGCCACCGGGTCGGTCAGGTCGTCGCCCTCCACCAGCACTGTGTACAGCCCCGTGATGCTGCCGCGGCCTGCGTTTCCAGCCCGCTCCAGGAGCCTCGGCAACAGAGAGAAGGTGGAAGGTGTGTAGCCCTTGCTGGTGGGGGGCTCCCCGACCGCCAGGCCGATCTCTCGCTGCGCCATCGCCACTCTCGTCAGGGAATCCATCATCAGCATCACGTCGTAGCCTCTGTCCCGGAAGTATTCGGCGATGGTCGTGGCGACGAAGGCGCCCTTCACGCGCAGGAGCGGCGCCTCGTCGGAGGTCACTGCCACTACCACGGAGCGCTTGAGCCCTTCCTCGCCCAGGTCGCGCTCGATGAATTCCCTCACTTCCCGACCGCGCTCGCCGACGAGGGCGATCACGTTGACGTCCGCGGACGTGTTTCGCGCGATCATCCCGAGCAGCACGCTCTTGCCCACGCCGCTGCCCGCGAAGATCCCCATCCGCTGGCCCTTGCCGCAGGTGAGCAGCCCATCAATGGCTCGGATGCCTGTCGCCACCACCTCCGTGATGCGTCGACGTTCCAGTGGGCGCGGAGGTTCGTTGAAGATCGGCAGCCGGTCTTCGGCGCGGACCGGCCCGAGACCGTCGATCGGCCTGCCCAGTCCGTTCAGCACGCGTCCGAGGAGCGCCTCGCCCGCGCTCACCGTGATCGTGGCCTTGCTGTTCACCACCTCCGCGCCGGGAGCGACACCGTTCAATTCGCCCAGGGGCATCAGTAGGACGCGGTTCTCGTGGAACCCGACCACTTCCGCGTAGCTGCGGTGACCGTTTCTCCTCGTCCGGATCTGGCAGAGGTCACCAAGCGAAGCCACCGGGCCGATCGACTCCACCACCGTGCCCACGAGCCGGTACACTTTTCCTTTGGCCTGAATCGTGTTGGCCGCGGCGATCGCTCGCTCGTACTTGGCCCAGCGATCCGGCGTCCTTTCGGCTCTCTTGCTCACGTTTCCTCTCCGAACAGCGCCGCTTCAATCTCGGCGAGCTGGGTCTCGATCGTCGCGTCGATCAGCCCCGATGAGGTTTCCACGATGCATCCGCCCCGGGCAACTTCCTCGTCTTCCCGAATGTCCACCTCCGCGAACGTCTCGAACAGATCGCGCTGGAGGTAGCGATTGCTTCGAATGGTGCGCACGTCCTGCGGGTTCAGGCGCAGCACAATGCGATCGCGGTCGGCGATCCTCCGTAGAGCCTCCCGCACCGTGTAGACGATCGCGTCCGTGCTCATTTGGACCTCGTGGCCCACCACCTTACGAGCAATCTCGTAAGCCAAGCGCACCACCACCAGCTCGGCCCCCCGTATCAGATCCTCCCGCTCATCGGCCAGGCTCCGCGTGGCCTCTTTCAGACTGCTCACCAAGGGTTGAAGGTCGCTCTGGGCCTGCCTGTAGCCTTCCTCGAAGCCCTCCTGCCAGGCGGCACGGCGCTCAGCTTCCAGGTCCGCCTGGACCTCAGGGGCTTCGGGTGGCGGGTTAGGCTGGGCTTCCGTCACTCTGGGGACAGGGTCAGAGCCGCCAGCCTCCTCGTGCACTCCCGCGGTGTCCGGCACCTCGATGGGGACGCGCGGCCAGCGACGCACCAGCACCTGGCTCCGCTTGAGAACTCGTCCGGTCTTGTCAGACAAGGATCTCCTCCGCACCGCCGCCACGGGTGATCACAATCTCGCCTTCTTCCTCCAGCGTGCGCACCATGCTCGCGATCTGTCGCTGCGCTTCTTCGACATCCCGTACGCGGACGGGGCCCATGAACTCCATCTCCTCCCGCAGGATCGTGGCCGCCCGCTCCGACATGTTCTTGAAGATCTTCTCCTTGACCTCTTCGCTGGCGCCCTTCAGAGCCAAGGCCATCTGACGCGTGTCCACCTCTTTCAGCACTCGCTGAATGCTGCGGTCGTCCAGGTACACCAGGTCGTCGAAGGTGAACATCAGGTCCCGTATCTTGTCGGCGAGCTCGGGATTGCGGATTTCGATCTCATCCAGGATCATCTTCTCCGCCGTCTTGCCAGCCATGTTCAGTATCTCCGCCACGGCCTTCACACCGCCCGCTTCGGCAGTCGCGTGGGAGGACTCCATCGTCTCCAACTGCACTTCCAGAGCCTTCTCCACGTCGTTGATGAGCTCCGACTGCACCTGCTCCATCGTGGCCATGCGGTACACAACTTCCTTCTGTTTGTCGTCCGGCAGCCCCAGGATCACCTGGGTGGCCTGCGCTGGATCGAGAAAAGACAGAATCAGGGCGATCGTCTGCGGATGCTCATTCTGGATCATGTTCAGGATCTGGCTCGGGTGCGCTCTCCGCAGGAACTCGAATCCGCTCAGCTTCGAGGTCTTCTGAATGCGTTGGATGAGCTCGTGAGCCCGCTTCGAACCCAAAGCCTCTTCGAGTAGCCGTCGCGCGTACTCGATCCCGCCCTGGGCAATGTATTCCCGGGCACGAATCATTTCGTAGAACTCGATGATCACGCGATCGATGACATGCGCCGGCACGTCGCTCAGATTGGCCATCTCCTTCGTGATTGCCTCGATCTCGTGGTCGGCGAAGTGCCGAGCCAGCAGCGAGGCCGTCTCCACTCCAAGCGCGATCAGCAGGATGGCTGCCTTCTGTCGCCCCGTCAATTCCTCGTAGCGTATCTCACGGATGGCCATGGCTCACCGATGATCTTGGACCAGCCAGGTTCGCACCAGCTTGGCGGCGTCGCCGGGTTTCCGTCGCGCGAAATACACGACCTGTCGCCGCCGATCGAGGCGCTCCAGCACCTCGGGCTCCGCCTCCGGCTCCATCAACCCCGACTCCGACGCCGAGGGCCGCTGCAAGTACTCCACAGCTACCTCACGAAAGTCCTTCAACCAGGAACGCAACAGTCCAAGCAGGAGCAGGATGGCCAGCGCGAGTACCACTTTCTCCAGGACCCGCAGGATGAACCCTTGCTTGTCAGGGCCCAGGAAGGGCTCGGATTCCTCCCGAACCTGAAGTGGCAGGCAGGTCACTTCGACTCGATCCCCTCGCTTGGGGTCGTAGCCAATGGCGTTCTGGACGAGCGAAACGATCTTGTCCAGCTCACCCTGCGGACGCGGCACGAATTGCAACGTCTCCTTGCCGTCGGGTCCCTTCACCGGCTCGTAGTTCCCGTCCACGACCACGGCCACGGTGACGCGGCGAATCGTACCGGGGGCTTGCACCACCCGCTCCACGGTGCGGTTCAGCTCGTAGTTGGTGATGCTCGATTCCCTGCGCCCGGTGCCGCCCCCGTTCTGGCCGGAAGGCGTCTCCTCCACTGTCGTCTCCTGACTCCGGACGGCGGGATTCTCCGAATCGTACATCTCCTGAGTGCGCTCCAACTGGCTGAAGTCCAGCTCCGCCGTCACTCTGACTCGCGAATGGCCCGCGCCCACCACACCGTCCAGAAGGCTGGAGACCTTCTCCGTCAGGTACGCTTCCACCTGTTGCTGCAATTGAAGCTGCGAAGCCGTGAGCGTGGCGAGCGTCTCCTGCTCCTTCCGCACGCTGAGGATGTTGCCGTAACTGTCTACGATGGTAACATTCTCGGGCTTGAGCCCTTCGACGCTGGAGGCCACCAGATTGGCGATCCCCTGCACCTGGATCGGCGTGAGACGAGCGCCGGGCCGGAGGCGCAGCGCAATCGAAGCCGTCGGCTCCTTTTGCTCGGTGGCGTACAGCGAGGGCTCGGGCACCACGATGTGCACGCGAGCCGCAGAGATCTCCGCCAGGGTGGAGATGGTTCGGGCGAGTTCTCCTTCAAGCGCGCGCCGGTAGTTGACTTTCTGCACGAAATCAGTGATGCCGATGTTGTTGCGATCGAAAATCTCGTACCCGACCGTGCCCGCACCGGGCAGCCCCTGCCCGGCCAGTTCGAGGCGGAGCTCGTACACTTTCTCCTGGGGCACAAGGATTGTGGTGCCTCCGTCCCGCAGTTCGTAGGAGATCTTCTTCGACCTGAGTTGCTCCACAATCGTGGACGCGTCTTTGGGATCGAGATTCGTGAACAGGGCAGTGTAGGTGGGCTTGGAAGCCCAGTTGAAAAACGCCACGAACAAGATGAGCGTGACCACGGCGGAGCCAGCCAGCACGGCCCGCTGGGTGTTCGTCAGTCCACCCCAGAACTGTTTCGCCCTCTCGAAGATGCGTCGCAATCCTTCAGGCATCTGTCCTCACTCGTTGAGCTGTGCTATCCGTTTGAGGTAACCGAGCAACGACGCGGCTGAGTCGTCCCCTACTGAGCAGATACAGCGAAGCTGGGTTCCCGCACGAGAAGGTTCCATCTGGCTCTGCCGGATGGAGCTCCACGTGGCAGGCACCGGCTGAGCCGAACGGAGGTCACACCTGCATCCGCATCAGTTCCTGGTAAGCCTCGAGCACCTTGTTGCGGATCTCCACCAACAGCTCGAAGCTAATGTTGGCCTTTTCCACCGCGATCATCACGTCGTGGAGATTTTCCACTTCTCCCGCCGCGAGCCTCTGCATCTGTTCGTCCGCTTCGAGCTGGAGTTCATTCACGTCGGAGAGGAATTTCTTCAGCGTCTCTCCGAAAGTGGTGGAATCGGTCTTCTCGCCCGCTTTCTGCGCTCCCGCGCCAGATAGCTGGGGCAGGCGAGCCAGCAGGTCCAGAGGTCGAACCGCCATCCCAGTTCCTCCCTCGCTACCCGATCAGGTCAATGTGGCCGGTGTCGGGCTCATCCGGGGGCTGTTGCGTCACCTTCCGCGCTACCTCGTAGGCGCGGGCACCCCAATCCGGACCGGACCCGGGGAACAATTGCCGGATGAGCTGCTCTTCCTCCGGAGTCAACAGTGCCTGAAGCTCGGTGGTCGCAGCCGCGACCGTTCCAGCTTGATCCCGGACATCCTCGGGAGCTGATTGCTCCTTCGCCGGAGGCGCCTGTTTCGCGTACTCCACGCCCTCGATTCGCGTCTTCTCGGGCACACTGCGGCTGGACAGGTACTCCCGCAGCCACACCGACTCGCCGTTCACCCGCATCGGGGTTCCTCCCTACTCAACTCAGATGTCCAGGGCACGCTTGGCCATTTCCTTAGCCGCGTTGATCGCGGCCACGTTGGCCTCGTAAGCCCGGGAGGCCGTGATCATGTCCACCATCTCCGTGACGACGTTCACATTTGGATAGGCGACGTAACCGTTGGCGTCCGCATCCGGATGGGTCGGATCGTACACGAGTCGGAAGGGACTGTTGTCGGTGACCTCCCTCGCCTGCACGGCCGGCGGCGTCTCCACCGCCGTCACTTGTTCCGCAACAGGGATGTGGCGTGGGTGGGTGGTGCTCAGTTTCCCGATGACGCGGCGCAGCAGATTGGCGAATGGACTCCCCGATTGCTCCGCGAACTGAACGATGCGCCGCCGATACGGCTGGCCCGTCTCGGTGCGTGTGGTTTCCGCATTGGCAATGTTGGCCGCGATCACGTTGAGCTTGCGGCGTTGGGCAGACAGCCCGCTACTGCTCACGTCGATGGCTGAAAAGATGCCTCGCAATCCCATCGCAAAATCCCTCGATGCGCTTCACCAACCGTAACCTACCCCGTCCTCCCCCGGATGCTCTCGCGGATGGCCGCGAAGCTTTTCGCCACCAACCTCGCGGCGTAGGCATAGTAGATCTGATTCTTGGCCAGAGTTGACATTTCCCGATCCACGTCCACGTTGTTCACCCCAGTGCCGTTGGTCGGCTCAGAGGACGTCTCGACACGGGGTGCAATCTCTTCTGCCTTCTGTCTACCGATCGGGAGATGGTCCGGGTGGGTACGCGCGCCCTGCACACCTTGTCTGTCCAGCGCCCGGGCCAGTTCTGACTCGAAGACAACGACTTTCCGCTGGTAGTTGGGGGTGGAAACGTTGGCCAGATTCTCGGCCGTCACCCTCTGGCGCAGAGCAGCCGCGTCGAGTCCCCTCTGGAGGACCGGAATGGCGGTCCTCGCCAAAATCCACTTTGTGATCATATCGAGTACTCCACCCGAGTCGGCACCTGAACTACCGGCGCTCCCATTTGCAACGGACATGCCACGGGTTGGGAAAGCGCGGTCATACCGCGCATGCTTTTGTTTTCTTTGCGCTTGTGTCAGCCCGTGGATGCGAGGGGCAGCCTGCGCCGAAGGCTCCGAGGCACCGGGAGAGGAACTGGTGGGCTACGCCATCGGCAAAACTTGCCGACCCGGCTGTTGAGAAGGATTTCCCGGCGTGCGCCCACCGGGCCAGCGCCGACACGCGTGCAACGTCGGCCACCCCGGCCGGACCAACCATGGGGACCCGCAACCCGGCGCAATGGGGCCCGGCGGAAAGCGAGATTCCCTGCCCGGTCTGCGGGTAAGAAGCCCTTGTCGCGGCGGTGTCGAGGTTCGAATGCTCACGGGGCTCTGCCCTATTCTCTGCTTTTGGGCACACGGCTAACCCCGCTTCCAGGAGTCTTGCGGACCGGACAAGTCCGGCGGTCGCTTCGGACTGGGCGTTTCCGGGCAGATTCGGTTCGCCAGGCCCGTCCCCAGAAGGGCGATGCCGCCATCGGCATCGAAACCGGTGGTCTATCGGTTTCGCAGCGAATTCTGGGCGGGAAACGGCTCGCAGGCCGATCGGTGCGGCACTTGCGGGCGCGGGCCAGTGAGAGGGACTCCTTCAGACGCATCCCAAGCGGGATCTGCGGCGGACGCGCTCACTGCAGTCTGCACCGAAAACTGCAGCGCTCTACCCCGAAAAAGAATTGACAATTGGGGGGCACTTTGCTAAATTGAGATCGCTTCTGAGTTTGGACGGAGCGGTAACCGGCAGCTGCAAGCGGATCGAGGGAACCGAATGCACTCTGACGGAATGGAACCCTTCGGCCGTTTCCTCATCTTCGTCGGCCTGCTCTTCCTGCTTCTCGGGGCGGTGTTTCTGTACGGTAAGCATTTCTCGTTCCTAGGGAGGTTGCCGGGCGACATCCGGATCGAGCGTGACAACTTCACGTTCTACTTCCCGCTTACCACAAGCATCCTGATCAGCCTGGTCCTTTCGTTCATTCTCTACCTCATCAGTCGGCGGTAGTCCTGCACTGCTTCGGGGGTATTGCCGGAACGGTTGCCAGTCGGCCCCTTCGTCGGAGCCGAAAACGAGCCTGCGAGAGAATTCATGTTCAAACGTGGCGCAGTACTTCACCTCCTCTGTTTCTCCCTGCTGGCGGGGAGCACCACCGGCCAGGAATCCGTCCGGTCAGTCCATCTGATCGACGTTGACGGCATCATCAACCCCATCTCCGCGCAGTACATCATCCGGCACATCGACCGGGCCGAAGAAGAAGGCGCCGAGTGCCTCATCCTGCGATTGGACACCCCCGGAGGACTGCTCGAGAGCACAAAGGACATCGTGAAGCGGATGCTCTCCGCCGAAGTGCCCGTCGTGGTCTACGTGTCGCCGAGCGGCGCAGGAGCGGTCAGCGCGGGTGTGTTCATCACTCTGGCGGCGCACATCGCCGCGATGGACGAGGGCACGAACATCGGTGCGGCGCATCCCGTCACTATCGGCGGCAGCTCCGATACCTCCAAGGTGATGGCGGAGAAGGTGACGAACTGGGCGGTGGCCTACATCCGCAGCATCGCCGAGAAGCGGGGTCGCAACGCCGACTGGGCGGAAGAAGCCGTGCGGAAAAGCGTGTCGGTGACCGAAAAGGAGGCGGTCCGGAAGCACGTGGTGGACCTGGTGGCTCCGTCGCTCGATTCGCTCCTGCGGGCGATTGACGGGCGCGAAGTGAAGCTGCCGTCCGGAACCAAGGTGCTGCACACCCGGGACGCCGAGATCCTACCTCTGCCGATGACGCTCCGCGATCGGATTCTGTACAAGATCTCTCATCCCACCGTCGCTTACATCCTGCTGATCCTGGGCATTTACGGTTTGTTCTTCGAGCTGAGCAACCCTGGAGCCATCCTGCCGGGCGTGGTCGGGGGGATTTTCCTGATCCTCGCTTTCTTCGCTCTACAGACACTGTCCGTCAACTACGCAGGACTTCTCCTGATCTTGTTCGCCCTCGTCCTCTTCATTCTGGAAGTCAAGGTGACGAGCTACGGAATCCTCACAATTGGCGGCATCGTCGCGATGGTCATTGGCTCACTGATGCTCTTCGACACCTACGAGGTGCCAGCGTTGCGCGTATCTCTGAGCGTGGTACTTGCAGCTGCCCTGACGACGGCGGCGTTCTTCGTCTTCGCGCTTGGCATGGCGCTGAAGGCCAAACGGACCAAACCGACCACTGGCCGCGAGGGACTGATCGGCGAGCAGGGTATCGCCTTGACTCGTCTGGGGCCAGAGAACGAAGGTCAGGTGAAACTTCATGGGGAAATCTGGAAGGCGACGGCCCCGCAGCCCGTGCGCAAGGGCGAGCGGATTCGGGTGACCGCGGTCCACGGCCTCATGCTGGAGGTGGAGCCGATATGGAAATCCTGATCGAAACTACGGTCGAAAGCTAGTGTTCGGCGCCCGGCTCTGAGAAACCGTCCTCCGCTCTTTTGACGGATAAAGAAGGTCGGGTGAGAACAAACGCGGTAGATGGACTGGCAAGGGCTGCGCGGGGGATCTTCACCGCGTTTTCTTCACGGCTGGAAGCTTCGTTGCATTCCCGGGGACGGGGCAAACTCGAAGGAAGGAGGAACAAGTTCTGGAGGCGGGTCGGTGGCCCCGGGAAGTGATGCGACGACCCGCGGGAGAATTGAATTGTTGAGCTGAATAACACGCACGGAGGAGTGCCCGATGCAACCATGGACTGTGGTACTGGCCATCGCGATCATCCTGCTGGCGAGCGCGGTAAAAGTGCTCCGCGAATACGAGCGGGGCGTGGTGTTCCGATTGGGGCGCCTCGTGGGGGCGAGAGGTCCCGGCCTGTTCTTGCTCATCCCAATCGTCGATCGCATGGTCAAAGTGAGCCTGCGGACCGTGGCCATGGACGTACCCCCGCAGGACGTGATCACCAAGGACAACGTGTCGGTGAAAGTGAACGCCGTGCTCTACTTTCGGGTCATGGATCCGTCCAAAGCGATAGTGGAGGTGGAAGACTACCTGTACGCCACCTCCCAGCTCGCGCAGACCACCCTGCGGAGCGTGCTCGGACAGGTAGACCTGGATGAGCTGCTCTCGGCCCGGGAGAAGATCAACCAGAACCTGCAGGAGATCATCGACCACCACACCGATCCCTGGGGCGTAAAAGTGTCTTTGGTGGAGATCAAGCACGTAGACCTGCCGCAGGAGATGCAGCGAGCGATGGCCCGCCAGGCCGAGGCCGAGCGCGAGCGCCGCGCCAAGGTGATCCACGCAGAGGGCGAGTACCAGGCCTCGCAACGCCTCGCCGACGCGGCCGAGATCATCCAGAAGTACCCGATCGCTCTGCAGCTCCGTTACCTCCAGACGCTTCTGGAGATCGGTACCGAGAACAACACTACCACGATCTTCCCATTGCCGCTCGAACTGATCGAGCCCTTCCTCCAGAAGATAGCCCCGGTGAAAACGGCTGCCAGCGAATAAGCTGCGGCCGGACAAGCAGCGCACCTGAGAACGAGAAGGCGTGCCGCTGTGAGCGCGGCACGCCTTTGTGTTCTGGCACTTCGGCTGGAAGCTCCCAGGGCATCCTTTCTCTCGGCCCAGTCCCGACCGGAGATCCTGAGATCGTGGATGCGCGGCGTAGCGGGCTCGGAATCTCCCGGCTACGCTTCGATCAACCATCACCGACGGCTGGGGCACAGCCCGGACAGTGTGCTCGGGGCTTTCAATCCGGGAGTTCCCCGTCTTGCGGACGGCATCGCATTGCGGAAAACACGGGAGAAGCTGAGCCACACCAACTGTACCCGGGGCCACGGGGACAAGCCGTCCAGTGTGCGATCCCTCGTATGTCCGGTGCAAACCGCAAGTCGTCTACCGCAACGGTGCGTGGCCCCAGCCGGCTGGTGCGGCGGGGTACACTACTCCTCCGCGTCCAGAACTTCGCGGACCTTCTGAGCGAGCTGAGCCGGATCGTAAGGTTTGGGCAGGAAGTAGACCCCCTCGCCCAGCACGAAGTTCTCGTGCACGCCGTCCGAGGTGTAGCCGCTCGAGAAGAGGAACTTCACACTGGGGTACTTCTCTCGTACCACGTCCCTCAGTTCGGCCCCAGTCATCCCGGGCATCACAACGTCGGTGAAGATGAGATCCACCTCCGGGTGCTCGGCGAGGACTTCGAGGGCTTGCTCAGCGTCCACGGCTTCGAACACCCGGTAGCCAAATCTCCGGAGCGCCTTCACCGCCATCGCACGCACGATCTCTTCGTCCTCCACCACCAGGATGGTCTCCTCCCCGTGGCGAGCCTTCGGGTGCCCGTGCGGGGCTGCCTTCGTGGGCTCAGCGCCGGAAGCCGGCCAGTAGATCCGGAACTCGGTGCCCTTCCCCGGCTCGCTCTCCAGCTCGATGAACCCGCCGTGCTGCTTCACGATCCCGTACACAACCGCGAGCCCCAAGCCGCTGGATCCTTTGCCTCCTTTGGTGGTGTAAAAGGGTTCGAACACCCGGCTCCGCGTTTCTTCGTCCATCCCAACGCCGGTGTCGCGTACGGAGAGAATCACGTACTCGCCGCCTCGGGCTTCAGCACCCGCGGGGATGTCATCCTCGCTCACAGCCACTGACCAGGTGCGAATGACGAGGGCGCCCCCGCTGGGCATGGCGTCGCGGGCATTGACCGCGAGGTTCAGCACAACCTGCTCGACCTGTGCCTGATCCGCCACGGCGGCCGGCACGTTCGGGTCCAGATCAAGCTGGAGTTTGACGTTCTCCCCCACCACCTGCTGCAGGAGCGGACTCATGTCGCGAACCACGTCATTGAGCGAGATGGGCCGGGGAGCGATGATCTGACGGCGGCTGAAGGCCAGCAGCTTGGAGACCAGTTCCGCGGCGTGGCGGCAAATCTGCTTGATCTCGCTCGCCTCTCTCCGGCCCGGCTGATCCGAAGGAATCTGCGTTTCGATGAGGCTGGCCAGGCCCATGATGCCGGTCAGCATGTTGTTGAAATCGTGGGCAATTCCGCCGGCGAGTCTGCCGATCGCCTCCATCCGCTGGGCTTGGAATAGCTGGCGGCGCAATTCCTCCCGCTCCCGCTCTGCGCGCTGTCGCTCCGTGAGGTCCACAGCGATCGCGATCACCCTCGGTTTGCCGTCCAGCTCCACCGCCTGGGCGTAGATCGCCACGGGAAACGTCCTGCCGTCCTTCGACCGGTGGTAGAATTCGCCGTTCAGGCGGCCCCTGTTCACGGTCCCTCCACTCTCCAGAATTTTCCGCACGATGGGGATCTGTTCCGGGGGGCGGATATCGAGGATCGTCATCTGCTGGAATTCTTCGCGCGAATAGCCGTACCGCTCTTCCGCGACGCGGTTCACGTCCAGAATGCGGTAGTCGGTGGGATCAAACACGAACACGGCCTCGGGCACGTTCTCGAACAGCGCGCGGAAACGTCTCTCGCTGGCTTCCGACGCCTTCTCGGCCCGAACCCGGGCGGTGACGTCCGTGCCCACAAGAAGTAGCCCCAGTGTCTCTCCCGCCCGCTCCAGCCGCGACCACCGGGCCTCGACGATCACCTCACCGCCGCTTTTCGTGAGCAGGCGGTACCGGGTGGTCATCTCTGGTGGCGCGTCCGACACTGTCCGGTTCAGATCCTCTCGGAACCGCTGCAGTTCCGCCGGGTGAATCCAATCGTACACCGACGCGCCGTCCAGCCGGTCGCGAGTCACGCCCAGGTATTCCGCAGCCGCCGGATTGGCCGACACGATCCGGCCGCCGACGTCCAGCACCAGCACCATCGACTGGAGACTGTGCACGAGGAGCCGGTTCCACTCCTCCGATTCGCGGAGCCGCTGAAGCGCGTTCTGCTCCTCGGTGCAGTCCATCTCCATCCCGATGGCCCCGCGTATCTCTCCGGTCTCGTCCCGGAGAGGCGCCCACACAGCCCTCACCCAGCGCTCCTCGCCTTTCTCGCCGCGAACGCGAAAGGGATCCGCCACGGAAGTCTTCCCCTCGAGGGCGGAACGCATGCCCGCCCGCACTCTCTCCAAATCTTCGCCCGACACGTATTCCTCGGGACAGAGCCGGATCCGATCACAGGTGCCCTGGCCCACGGCGCCGTCCCCGCCTGCTCCACCGGAGCGGCTTTCGAAAAGCAGTCGGAACTCTGCATCGTAGGCGTAGATGCGGTAGGGGCTGGCCTCCAGAATCGAGCGGAGACGCGCCTCCGACGTGCGTGCTTCATCGCGGGCGCGGCGGTAGGCGGTTTGTCGCCGGTCGAGGATCGTGATGAGGACAGCGACCGCTCCCACGAGCACCAGCCCACTGGCGAGCCAGGAAGCGGCAGTGCTGATCGGACCTTGGGCGTACAGGTCCGGGCCAGGTCTTACCCGGATTTCCCAACGGTTGGGGCCGAAACGGACCATCCGTACAACCGCCTCATCCAGGAGCGGCCGGGTAGCACCTGCTCTCAGGATCAGGGTGCTGTCGGCCCAGATCTCCACGGAAACACGCTCCCCCCTGATGAGACCGGAAAGAGCCTCTTCAAAAATGCGTGAGAGGTTGAACACGCCGTTCACGTACCCAAGCCGTCGGCCCTGGCGATCGTTCACTGGCCAGTACGTCGCCAGACCCAATCCGCCTTGCAGGAGTCGCACTTTGGGGGTAATGCAGACCTCACCGGTGAGTTCGGCGCGGATGAATGTGGCGGCCGCGTCGGGATGCTGGTGCAAATCCTTGCCCAGGGCCGGCTCATTGCCCACGACGGGGTAGATGATGGCGATTCGTCCCCGTCGGTCGATCCAGTTGACCGCCTGAAAGCCTGGCACAGCGTGGTAAACGATCGCAGCTTCGCGTCGGAAGGTGGTGTCTCCAGGGAATCCGCGAGACTGGAGCAACTGCTGCAAGGAACGCAGGAGGGCCATCCGCGTGTTGAGGAAGGTACTGACGCGAGCGACTGCCTCATCCGCGTGCTGGGCCGTCAGTTCCCACAGACGGTCGTTCTGCTGTTTCCGTTCCCATGCCCACAGAGAGACGAGGAGTCCCGCCAGGAATACGAAGACAATGATGCCCAGGCCCTTCCGAAGCTTGTTGCGGATGAAAGACATCGTGCAAACCTCAGTTCAGAATCAAGAGTCCACAGAGCACCAAACAGCGACCTCCCGGGCAGCAATGGTGCCCTTTGCACATCCTCTCGCCGAGAATAGCGTCCGCCATAGCTCGTCCAAGTATTGGGCGTCCTCGGGGCTCCGGGAGACGAGCGCCGGATGGAGGGCGGCCGAGCGTCGGTCACCCCGCGCGGTAGGCCCCGTCGTGAAGGTGCTGTGCCCATCAGCCCCTTCGTCCCTCCCGCCCTCGCATCCGTCCAGTCGCCGCCCCTACCCGAAATCGGAGGAACGAGCCGGCAGCCCTGCGTCGAAGTCGGCTACGTCTGCGCCCGCGAGTCAGAATCCATCCGGTGGATTGCAGGTGAGAAAGAGAGAGACGCCGCTCGCATTCCTCTTGCCCGCCCGTCCATGAAAACCAGCGGCCATTTGTGTCCCGGTGGGTCCGAAGGACCCCGCGGTGCAGTAAGATTAGCAGAATTTGTGCCAATTCTGTTACAATCCGTCGAATCACGCAGCAGAAGAACGGTTGTCAGCCGCGAAACAGGTTGGCAGGCCCCTCCAGATCCTCGAACCTGTTCCCCACAGGGCGACCAACCCATCCAGAGAGTGCATCCGAATGCG